>NZ_JBRJHG010000004.1:0-264911 GCF_053628895.1 Marinobacter sp. MBR-105
CGGGCGTGCAGGGGACTTTCACCCCCAAGTCATCCCGAGGCACCACCCTCGGGAACAGCGCCAGTCAGGCGCTGCGCGCCATGCCTGGCGCACAAACAAAAACGGGAGCCCAAAGGCTCCCGTTTTGAAACAAACTGAAAAGCTAAAGCCTCAACTCCCCGAAAGCGACTGCTCCGAAGGATCCAGCTCCATCTGCTGAATGGCAATCACCGCCTGAGTCCGGTTACGAACCCCAAGCTTGCGGAACACCGCCGTGATGTGAGCTTTGATCGTCGCCTCCGAAACATCCAGATCGTAAGCGATCTGCTTGTTCAGAAGCCCCTCGGCCAGCATCCCCAACACCCGGAACTGCTGCGGTGTCAGCGACGCCAGACGCTCAGAGAAATCCGTGGTCTCAGCCTGCATCCGCTCAATCTTGTCGGCGACACCCTCCGGCAGCCAGACATCCCCCTCCAGCACCGCCTGTATCGCCTCGGTAATGGTCGGCAAAGGTGCCGATTTGGGAATAAAGCCGGAAGCACCGTAATCAATCGAACGGCGCATCACCTGCAGATCCTCTGAACCGGACACAACCACCACAGGCAAACCCGGATACTGGCCTCGCATGAACACCAGACCGGAAAAGCCATGGGCACCCGGCATGTTCAGATCCAGCAGGATCAGGTCCGCATCCGGGTGCGACTCTACCGCCGCCTGCAGCGCCTTGATGCTGTCGACCTCCACCGTCTCGGCATCCGGCACCGCCTGATTGACCGCCTGTTTCAATGCTGCCCGAAACAGCGGGTGATCATCAGCGACGATAATTGTTTGTGTCATTCAACAGATTCCTCACAGGTTAGTGCCAGCAGCGGGGCGTTACTTGAACGCCCGGCTGCTGATCAGCTCATCCACTACGCCCGGATCAGCCAGAGTGGACGTATCTCCAAGCTGATCGTGCTCGTTAGCGGCAATTTTACGCAAAATCCTGCGCATAATCTTGCCAGACCGGGTCTTGGGCAGTCCAGGTGCCCACTGAATCACATCCGGCGAGGCAATCGGGCCAATTTCTTTACGCACCCACTGTACCAGCTCTTTCTTGAGCTCGTCGCTGGGCTCCTCGCCCTGCACCAGGGTTACGTAAACGTAGATGCCCTGCCCCTTGATGTCGTGCGGGTAACCTACCACGGCAGCTTCGGCCACCTTGTCGTGGGCAACCAGTGCACTCTCAACTTCCGCAGTACCCAGACGGTGACCGGAGACGTTCAGAACGTCATCCACCCGGCCGGTAATCCAGTAGTAACCGTCCTCATCCCGACGGGCACCGTCACCGGTAAAGTACATGCCCTTATAGGTGCTGAAGTAGGTCTGAATGAAACGCTCGTGATCACCGTAGATGGTGCGCATCTGGCCCGGCCAGCTGTCGAGAATCACCAGGTTGCCTTCGGTCTTGCCTTCCAGGATGTTGCCTTCGTTATCAACCAATGCCGGCTGAACGCCGAAGAACGGCAGCGTCGCGGAACCCGGCTTCAGGTCCACCGCGCCAGGCAGCGGAGAAATCAGGATGCCGCCGGTTTCAGTCTGCCACCAGGTATCTACGATCGGGCACTTGCTGTTACCGATTACGCGGTGATACCACTCCCAGGCTTCCGGGTTGATTGGCTCACCCACAGAGCCCAGCAGTTTCAGGCTGCTACGGGTGGTGCCGTCCATGCAGGACTCACCCTGCGCCATCAATGCGCGGATAGCGGTCGGTGCAGTATACAGGATGTTGACCTTGTGCTTGTCGACCACCTGCCCCATGCGGGAACTGTCCGGATAGTTGGGCACCCCCTCGAACAGCAGAGTGATGGCACCGTTTGCCAGCGGACCATAGAGAATGTAGCTGTGGCCGGTTACCCAACCGAAGTCAGCGGTACACCAGTAAACATCACCATCGTGATAGTCGAACACGTACTGATGGGTCATGGAGGCATAGACCATGTAACCACCGGTAGTGTGCAGAACGCCTTTCGGCGCACCGGTAGAGCCAGAGGTGTACAGCATGAACAGCGGGTCTTCCGCATTCATCGGCTCTGGCTGGCATTCAGCCGAGGCATTCTTCATCAGGTCTTCGTAACGCAGATCGCGGCCTTCGGTCCAGGGCACCTGATCGTTACCGGTGCGAGACACCACGATCACCTTGTCGACCTTGGCGTCGTCCTCATGCTTGAGGGCGGAATCCACGTTCTTCTTCAGCGGGATGGCACGGCCACCACGCAGACCTTCATCTGCGGTAATCACGAAACGGGATTTGCCGTTCACAATCCGTGCGGCCAGAGCTTCCGGAGAGAAGCCACCAAACACCACAGAGTGGATCGCACCAATACGTGCGCAGGCCAGCATGGCAACGGCAGTTTCAACAATCATGGGCATGTAGATGGTAACCACATCACCCTTCTTGACGCCCTGATCCTTGAGCACGTTGGCAAACTTACAGGTCTCTTCGTAGAGCTCCCGGTAGGTGACATTCCGGGATACCGAGGGATCGTCCCCCTCAAAGATGATCGCGGTCTGATCGCCACGTTGTTCCAGGTGGCGATCCAGGCAGTTGGCCGAGGCGTTCAGGACACCGTCCTCGAACCATTTGATAGACAGGTTGTTGTAATCGTAGGTACTGTTCTTGACCTTGGTGAACGGCTTGATCCAGTCGATACGCTTGCCATGCTCGCCCCAGAAGGTATTCGGGTCCTCCACGGACTGGCGATACATTTCCTCATATTGCGATTTGCTGACCAGTGCGCGCTCGGCGACCTCCGGACTTACCGGATATACCTGCTTGTCAGTCATTGTGCTCCCCCTTGATCTGAGTCTGTTGTCATTGTCGGTTTTTAAATTCAGGGTGGTCGGGCGTTTTTCGCCCGCAAGACAGATGCCTGTAGTTCAACATGTGTGCCACCGCACAATGAATTAGACTAACGTCCTAAGATGCCCGGCAATTAGGGGCAACCTGCTCAGAAATGCAGCGATAACGGCAGGGACGGGCCACTACCAGGTAATACTCTCAAGGATAGTTTGCCCGCAGGAAATGGCCAAAACAGAAGGAAGAAACCGGGGCAGAAGCGCTTTCCTGCCCCGGCGACGTTTTTCAGGCTGCTTTTTTACGCTGGCGCGCGGTTTTCAGGCTGTACACCTTTCGTTCTTTCAGGGCATAGCGATTGAGCCCGGCCAGGTGAATCTTGCGCAGGTAGAGTTCCCAGTCAATGAGGCGGGCATCCACCGGGAACAGCCCTTTATCGACATCACCCATCCGGTTCGCCAGAGCCATCAGCTCATCGTTGCGGAAGATATAATCCGGCGCGGTGTAGAAACCAAAAATGGTTGCCAGCGACTGGGTGGTATCCAGGTTCCTGAGCATTTTCAGGTCCCGGGAATTTCCCAGTAATTTGAGCACACGGTCCGTCAGGGAGAGCGGTAAGCGAACACCACTGATCACCAAATCAAACAGCGCCCGGTTAACCGCCAGAAACGGCTTGCTGGGCTGCCGGTAGAACAGGTGATCGTAGGCAGCGTAATTGGCTTTTGATTCCGCCATGAGATGGTCGATGAACTCACCCAGAGAGATTGGATTGCCGCCCCCGCTGCAACACTGATAAATGCGGCGCCGACCGGGTTCTCCAAGAGCTTCCGCCAGGGAAAGAATGATGGAGTTGGCCACCAGGTCCACTGGAATCACATCGATGATGCCGGAGCGTTTGCCCGGGAACAGGGTCACTTTTTCCCGTGCGTAAGCCAGAATGATGGCATCTGCCACCTTCACCCCCTCAATCCAGCCGGGCGCCGGCTCCTCCAGGGCACTTTCGATAATCGAAGGACGCAGAATGGTCAGGGTGCGCCCGTTTAACGCCTTCATCAGCAACTGTTCGCCCAGCCACTTGGTAAAGGTGTAGGTATCGCTCCAGCCATAGCGGTTGGCTTCCCGAATCCCCAGGTCCACCAACTTCTTCTCCAGCACCTTGCCGGAATAACGGGCCTGAACGTCTTCAATTTTATCCTGCAGCAGGCGAACGAGCTCTTCTATCTCGTAGAAGCCGTCCGGGGAACGCGGCACGGCCTCGCCTGCCGGCTTGATCACCGATTCGGTGACCTGCCCCGAGTTCATGCCATTGACATAGCAGGTGGAGACCTGCAAGACCGCAAGCTTCGGGTTCAAATCCACCAGGCCGGCAATATTCCGAAGGCACAGGGTGTTGATGGCCAGAGCCTTGTCGAGCTCTTCACGGAAATTCACGCTCGCGGCGGAGTTGATCACCGCATCCAGTTCGGTGGCGAGTTTGCGATAGTCTTCCTGCCCTATCCCGAAACCCGCTTCGGTCACCTCACCGGTCACGCAGTGAATGCGCTCTTCCAGAAAGGCGTCAAATGCCTCTGAATCGGCCTCGCGAAGACGGTCAAACACCGAGGACGTGGCAATTTCTTCCAGGAAACGGGAACGAGCATCCGGGTGCCGTTTATTGCCCCGGATCAGCAGGTAAATAGCGCCGATATCAGGCACCGCCCGAATCAGCTTTTCGAGGACCACCTTGCCCAGAAAGCCGGTGGTACCGGTGATCAGAACCCGCTTGCCGCGTAGCTGTCCGAGCACCTTTGATGATGAAGTGTCAGCGTGATGTACCTGCTGTATTGCCATGATAGAACTCCTTCTCTGAGATCACTAAAGCCGATCTGACGCCGGCCAGTACTGTGCGGGCGGGGCACATCCCTTTCCCCGTCGTCACTGATTCCCTGTTGCAACCGCCTGTCAGAGTGCCTGCATATTGCGGGCCACGAGCCACGATATCGGTCAATTCTCACACAACGAACGTGACAGCACGGTGACAGACTGCAAAATTACGACACAAAAAACGCTAATAAAATGACAATTAAAAAGGCACATGGATCGCCCCGGAAACGGCTGCCTCAGGAGCCTGTTCGGTCTTTGCCCGCCAGCGCCCGCAACAGGTCGTCCAGTGAGACATTGGCCGGTTTTTCCCGCAGGGCGCGTACCAGTTGCTCCTGCTCGCCAAAACTGACCCGGTCATACAGAGGCCCCTCAAGGCTGTGATGAACCGCCTGAGAGGGGGGCTGGTCACTCGGCGGTGGCGACAACTCATCTGACAAATGCCGCAAATGACGAGCAAGACTGGCGCGATCGCGAGTCGGCAGCTTATCCCAGTTCATGGCGGCGAGACTGGTCTGAATGATCTCCACCGTGTCGGCATCGGGACTGCGCCCCAACAGTGCAAACAGCCGGGTAAATGCTTCATATCTGAGCATGACATCGTCGGGTACCGATATCATGGCCTTTTCTAATTGTGCGATCAGATCCAGACAATGCTGCCGGCTGCTTTTATCCGCCCCACTGTTCCGACCATTACCTGCGTCCGCCTCAGTGGCGCGTTTGGCGGCCCGGTACCAATAAGCGGCGATCCCCGCCTTTCTTGGGGGCAGTCGGCCAACATGAACGTTCAGCATCTCGGCCAGGGAGTGAAACTGACGACAGGAGGGGTCCGAAGCCGGCAGCACCGTCACCGGCATCTGGTCCAGCACTGACTGACGCAGAGTTTCATCACGCCAGAGCCCGCCCAGATAATGCAGCGACCATTGCAGATGGCGCTGACAGGCACCATTAAAACGCTGAAACACAGAGCGCGCCTGACTGGCCCCCTGCGCCATATTAACGATCACTGCCGGAGTCCGGCGGTAGCCGCGGCGTTTGAGTACCTTCATCAGAGAAAAAGCGTCGGTTAGTGAGGCCGGATCAGGCGTGACAACCAGACAGGCCAGTTCGGCAGCAGCAATCATATGCAAGCCCACCGACTGTAAACCCGACGCCGTATCAATAATAACGGTGTCGTAGCGGTTCTCAAGCTCATGCAGGGCCCGCAGAACGGCCAGACCGCCCTGCTCCGACATCTCCATACAGCTCTGCACACCGGATGCACCGGGGATCAGATCCAGCCCGCCGTATGTGGTCATGATAATATCCTGCATGGCGCATCGCCCCGCCACCACATCGGCAAGCGTGCGCTGAGGGTAGGCACCTACCATAATGCTGACGTTGGCAAGGTCGGTATCGCCATCCAGCAGAAGCACCTTCTGACCCTGCTCGGACAGGGCAATGGCCAGGTTCAGCGCCACCGTGGTCTTGCCAACACCGCCCTTTCCGCCCGTAATGGCGATGGTTCGGGTCTGGCGCGATTTTTGCGCTGGGTTCTGGCTTTGTGTCTGCTTGGGGACTTCCATTAAAAACAGCCTGGACGCTTAAACTTGTCACTATAAGCGACATTTTAACCTGTAAAAAGGGTACACATATCACAGACCGGATGATAGATTGCTTAAAAAAGCACCAATAAGTATTTAATAGAGACGGATTATTGTCTAAGCTCAGGGACCAACAAGAAGAATGAACACCCTGTCATATTATTTCAATACAGAACAGGGAAGCTTGCGCACGGCCATTAGCGGACCGCGCAGGACCAAAGGGGCGTGCCATGACTACAGCGACGGATATTGCGTCAGATCTACAGCTGCCGAGCCTTCCAGAGGTTATCCTGCGCGCTCTGGACGCCTGCCATTCCGGTCAAAGCTATCGCGAAATCAGTCGTATCGTTTCTGCCGACACCGCCCTCGTTACCCGGTTACTCGCCCTCACCAGTTCCGCGCTATACCATCGGGGAGCTCCCAGCCATTCTGTTGAACAGGCCTTGTTGAGACTGGGGACCCGAAAATTCCAGACGCTGCTACTGACGTCCGCCCTGCGACAGCTGATGTGTGAACTTGGAGGCGATGAGTGGCAACAACTGAGGGACTTCTGGCGGCACTCCCTGACCACCGCACTGACGGCCAAGACGCTGGCTACGCTGACCCGCTACCCGGAACCGGAAGAGGCCTTTCTTCTGGGGATGATGCATAACATTGGCGAGCTCATTGCGATCAAAACACCCTGCCCCGAACGCAAGCAACAGATACTGAACCAGCAGAACGACATCGCCGCCGGGCTGGTGTCCTCCTGGGGGCTGGGCACAATGGCTGTCGATGCCATGCGCTATCAACAGGCCTTGCCCGGACAACTGAGGGATGCCGGGCACCTGGTCAAGGTGGTCAGTCTCTCTACCCGGCTAGCTCTGTCTGATGCCGTAGGCGTAGGGGCAGCGGCCACCATCTTCGGGTTGCAGGAAGATCTTACCCTTGAGATCAACAAGAAGATCGGCGAAGAGGTTGCCAGCGTGGCTGCCTCCCTCGGTATCCCTCTGGATACTGATTACGATGCCCGCGAGGCCAGACGTCAGCTGAACCAGCGGCTGCTGGAACACACCATGGTGCGAACCGCGCTGGCGTTGCCAGCCTCTGGCCCGGAAAACCTCTCCACACTGGTGTCGGAAGCCGCCAGCAGCCTGGCACTGATCACCGGTCTGCCCGTGCTCTGCTTTAGCCGGGAGGGTGAGGATCTTACGCTACGTTCAGGCACCTGCCGGCAACTGCCGGAGATGTCCGTTAATCCAGCCTACGGCGACAGCGCGCTAACCACTGCTCTGAGAACCGGCACCACCACAACCATGGATCAGACCGAACCCACCGTGCTTGATCAACAGCTGTGCTCCTTGCTGGCCGCACCCTCACTACTGGCGCTCCCGGTTGCAACCGGGGACAGTGTGTTCGTGATTGGCATCGACGACCAGACAGTGGCGGGTGCGCGCAACCTCGGAGAGTTGTTCACCCGGGAACTCTCAGCGGTTCTCGAGCTGTCATCTGCCGATCGCCTTGGCTCGGACCAGCAAATGGTGAACGATCGTCTGCGCCGACAGGTACACGAGGTCAGTAACCCGCTCACCATTATCCGCCAGTACCTGTTCCAGCTGCGCAGCCGGCTCCAGGATCCAGATGTTCAGGATGAGCTGAACATCATTCAGGAAGAACTCGAGCGTGCCGGCAACCTGTTGTTGCAGATCAGCCAGCACGCAGCCGAAGCAACAGGCTCCGACACCGATCTGAACGAAGAACTGACCGGTCTGGGCAGAATCCTTCGGGATAGCCTGTTCCATGACGATCACCGGGAGCTTCACCTGCACCTCTGCAAAGCGGACACTCAAGTACAGGCAGCCCCCTCTGCGGTCCGCCAGATCGTCCTTAATCTGGTCAGAAACGCAGTTGAGGGCTTTGGAGAGCGGCCCGGAACCGTCACGCTGAAAACCACGGCACCCCTGTTTCAGAACCGGCGACGCTGGGTTGAGTTACAGGTCACCGATAACGGTCCCGGCATTCCGGAGCCATTGCAACGCCGACTGTTTGAACCGGTCAACAGCACCAAGGGAGATGGCCATAGCGGCCTGGGGCTGAGCATTGTTAAACAACTGATTGATGACATGGAGGGCATCATTGCTTGCCACACCGGACAGGAGGGCACGGCCTTCCGGATACTGCTGCCGGCGGCAAGTCATAACGATAACGACACCGACTGACGACGAAACCACGGACACACAGCCATGGCAAGCGAACAGACCACAGAGTCCTCCAGCCTTTCACGACGCCCCAGTATCCTGGTGGCAGACGACGAGCCACGCCTGCTCAAAACCCTGGCCGACCTCCTCCGGAGCCGGGGTTTTGAGGTGTCAGAAGCCCACGGTGGGCGACAGGCCTGTGAACAGCTTCACCGGCAAGCCTATGATCTGGCCCTGCTGGATCTGAACATGCCAGAGCTGGACGGTTTCCAGGTAATGGCGGAAACCGGCCGGCTGCAGCCGGATTGCGGTGTCATTGTGGTCAGCGGAGAGTCGTCTTTCAGCACCGTCAGTCGGGCCCTGCGCCGGGGCGCACTGGATTACATCCGTAAACCCTTTGACCCGGAAGAATTGCTGGCAACTGTAGAAGGGGTTCTGGGCAAGCAGTCGCTTATTCGCGCCCATGAGATGGTTCAGTCCCGGCTGGAGAAATCCGAGGCTCTGCACCGCTATATCGTCAACAGCTCGCCGGACATCGTGTTCATGCTCGATGAAACCGGGCATATCTGCTTCATCAACAACAAGGTCGAAAGCCTGCTCGGCTATCAGCCCTCAGAGCTCTGCGGGCAGCATTTCCGCCACATACTGGATGACCGGGACGTGGCCCGTGGCACCTATGCTCTGCAGGGCCCCAACATCTCTGCCGACAATCCCCGGGTGCTGGAGGTCCGCCTGAAAACCCGGGGTAGCCGCAAGGCCACCCGTCATTTCGAGATCACCGCCTTCCCGGTAGACCCACAAACCTGGCCCCAGACCGGCAAGACCCAGGGCGGCTGCACCGGCCAGCCAGCGCGTTATTATGGCATCGCCCGCGATGTCACCGAGCGCAAGGAGGCCGAGGCCTTCATCAATTTCCAGGCTTACCACGACCTGCTGACCCGGCTGCCGAATCGGGCTCTGTTCAAAGACCGGCTGGAACTGGCCATCACCCATGCACGACGCAGCCAGCAGAAACTTGCCGTGATGTTTCTGGACCTGGACCGCTTCAAGGTGGTTAACGACACGCTCGGACACGCCATGGGAGATCGCCTGTTGCAGGCGGTCACGCATCGACTGGAAAAGTGCCTGCGCCGGGGAGACACCCTGTCCCGCTTCGGGGGCGATGAATTCACCCTGTTATTGCCGAGCATTCACGGCAACGACGACGCAAGGAACATTGCCCGTAAACTGATCAACGCTCTGAAAGCGCCGTTCCAGCTGGGAGACCACGAGGTCTTTGTGGGGGTCAGTATCGGGATTTCAGTATTCCCCGAAGCCGGCGAGACCATGGATCTGCTGATACAGAACGCCGATATCGCCATGTACCATGTGAAAGCGCGGGGTAAAGATGGCTATCGCTTCTATTCCGACAGCATGAGCATCAACACCGCCAACCGGCTGAGCCTGGAACGGGATCTTCGCCTGGCACTGGAACGCAACGAGCTCCGGGTGTTTTACCAGCCTCAGGTATGCTCCCGTTCCAACCGGGTGGTGGGCCTGGAGGCCCTGGTGCGCTGGCAGCACCCTGAACGGGGACTGCTCTACCCCGGGGATTTCCTGCCCCTGGCAGAAGAAACCCGGCTGGTTGGCAAACTCAGTGAACAGGTTATCGATCAGGCCTGCCGCGACGTGGGCCGCTGGATCAGTAGCGGGCATTCCGACCTGCGCCTGGCGGTGAACCTCTCCCCCAGCCAGGTGGAGCACCCCAGATTCGTCGAAACCCTGATGAACCGGGTGGCCGCCCACAACTTCCCGGCCGATAACCTGGAAATCGAAATCACAGAAAATGTGATCATGAATGATCTTGAACAGATCAGCCGCAAGCTCAAGGAGCTGGCCGCCACCGGCGTGCGCATCGCCATCGACGATTTCGGTACCGGCTATTCCTCGCTCAATTACCTGCACCGTCTACCGATTCACACTCTGAAGGTGGACCAGTCCTTTGTTAAAGCCATACGCAGTGGCGAAGACGGAGCCTGCATCGTCAACGCCATTATCGCCATGGCTCACGGCCTGAAACTCGAGATTGTGGCCGAAGGTGTGGAAACCGACGACCAACTTGCGTACCTGAAAAGCCTCGGCTGTCACCAGGTTCAGGGCTTCTTCTACGGCCCCGCCCGACCCGCCGCCGACATTACACGGTTGCTGGCCAAAGATGGGCCGGCCTTCGCACATACCGGCTAAAACGATTATCGATTGTCTGACACTCTGAACCAAAACATTGACCCGGTTTGCAAAGTGTATCCTTACGTTACTTTGTGTATCCGGAAATGCGCAGTACTGCACATCTTTCAACCTACCCCTTCTCTAAGCTCGGTTTATCAGTAACCGATCACCGGAATGTCCGACAGGCTGTCGGAGCAACAATCACAATAACGGTGGCGGACAACCAGGGAACAAGAAGAAGGCAGCAGTCATCATGCGCGACAAGTACAAGTATATTGGCCCCGTCTACGATTTTCTCAGCAATCTCTACAGCGGCAAGAACATCCATCGCTGCAAGACCGCCATGCTGGATGTGGAAACGGTAAAACCCGGAGACCGCATTCTCTTTGCCGGTGTCGGCCACGGCCGGGACGCTATCCGGGCCGCAGAGCTGGGCGCCGAGGTAACCGTGGTCGATCTGTCCGAGACCATGCTGCGCAAATTCGCCGATGCCCAGCATAAAGAAGCGCCTCATCTGACCATACGCCGCATCCACAGCGACATCATGAAGGTGGATGAGTTCGAGCAATATGACATGGTGGTCGCCAACTTTTTCCTGAACGTGTTTGACGAAGACATGATGGTGAAGGTGCTCGAGCACCTGATTCGCCTGGGCAAGGCCGATGCCAGAGTGGTTGTCGGCGACTTCTGCTACCCGACGGGTAACATCCTGTCCCGCATGTTCAAGAAACTCTACTGGTACATGGCGGTGTTCATTTTCTGGCTGTTTGCCAACAACGCCTTCCACAAGATCTACAACTACCCCGAGCACATGCAGCGCCTGGGCCTGCAGGTAACCGAGAAGAAGCACTTCAAGCTTCTGAACATGGACTGCTACTGGTCCATCCTCGGCCGAAAACAGGCCTGAACCGCTGACACCAAAAACAACAACAGGTTATCGGGAGCGTCATCATGTCAGACCAGATTCTTGCACTGGACCGTACCCAGGGACTCACCGACGGACAGTTTACGTTTTCAGAGCGGGTGAACTACCTCAAGCAGTTCGGCGTGCACTCACAATCCTTCTCGACTCTGCAGCCGGGGATGCAGTACTTCGATGTTGAAGGGATGGGCTACGTGGCCTACATGCGTAAATGGGGCGGCACCTTTGTGCTGTCAGACCCGGTTTGCGCACCCGAGAACTTCCCGGTGATTCTGGAGCGCTTCCACCAGAAGTTCCCGAATGCCTGCTACATCCAGGTCTCCAAACCGGTGGTGGATTTCCTGCATCTACGCTTCGGGCTCTACGGCACCCAGTTTGGCAGCGAATCCCGCATCGACCTGCGCAAATGGTCCCTCAGCGGCAAGAAAAAGCAGATTCTGAGAACCGCCCTGAACCAGGCCGAAAAGAACGGGATCACGGTGAAAGAGCGTTTCAGTGATGACCACACGCGGGAAATATCGGAAGCGTGGATTCGCACCCGAAAATGCAAGAGCAACGAAATCCGTTTCCTGATTCGCCCAATGGAAATGGATTATCGGGAAAACGAACGCCATTTCTACGCCTATCAGGATGGCAAGGCCGTCGGCTTTATCTACTTCGACCCGATCTATCGCAACAACGAAATTATCAGTTATGTGCCCAACATCTCCCGCGCCAACGCGGATTTCCGTCAGGGTATCTTCTATACCCTGATGGCCCACGCCATGGATGTGTTCAAGGCCGAGGGTGTGCCATTTCTGGACCTGGGCCTGATTCCCCTGTCCCTGGACAAGGCCACGGAACACCAGGAAAGCCGACTGCTCAAGAAGATGCTCCACGGCATCTATGAGAAAGGAAACTTCCTGTACAACTTCAAGGGGCTGGAGTTCACCAAATCACGTTTCCGCGGCGATGGCTTCAAGACCTACTGCTGCCACAAGCGGGCGATCCCGGCTCTGGAATTCCTCGCCATGTTCAAACTGACCCGGTTACTGTAACGCCGGGCCAGTGGCTGGCCACCCCCCCCACCGGGATGCCCATTTCCGACATGAACGGGCCCAGGTCTTCCGGCGCATCACCGGAAAAGCAGGCACTGATCACCACCGGCCCGGAGTGGTCCGGTGGCGTCTGCGCACCGGCCAACTGCCCCGCCTGATCAAGCCACCAGGCCACGCGGCGAGCAATCGCCTCGCCAGACTCCACCCAGTGCATCACCTCCGGTAACGCCTTGCGCAACCAGGGCAACAGTAACGGGTAATGGGTGCAACCCAGAACCACCGTGTCGACACCGGCCGTCCGCAGAGGCACCATGGCCTCATCCACCTCCACCTGATCCGGCGCAGAGCCGCCGACCAATTCCTCTGCCCAGCGCACCAGAGCCGGATGACCAAGGCGGACCACCTCGCAATCCCGGGCAAACTCCTGAATCAGATCATCCAGATACGGGCGTTTGACGGTCGCCGGTGTCGCCAAAAGGCCTATGCGGCGATTGGTGGAACAGGCCGCCGCCGGTTTGACAGCCGGCACCACCCCCACCACCGGCACATCAATGGCGGCCCTGAGCTCGGGCAAGACAACGGTACTGGCGGTATTGCAGGCCACCACCACCACATCACAGGGGAATCGGGCCAGACACCGCCGTATAAGCGTGCAACAGCGCTCTATCACCACCTGTTCGGGCTTGTCGCCATAGGGAAAGCCGGCATTATCCGCCAGGTAAACAAGCTCCGCACCGGGCAACGTCTGGTGGATACAGGCGGCGACACTCAGGCCACCGACCCCGGAGTCAAACACCAGCACCCTCGGGCGACGGTCAATCATGGTGGTTACCACCATTGCCGGCAGTAATCTCTGCTTTCAGGGCGTTGATTAATCGCCCTGCTATGGTGGTTTCCGGCGGAACCGGAGGATGTTCATCCACGGTAAACCAGCCGGCATCCGCCAGCTCATCTTCCTGCAACCGCAATTCACCACTCTCGTAGTCGGCAAAAAAGCCTAGCATCAATTGGTGAGGAAATGGCCAGGGCTGCGAGCCCTGGTAGCGGATATTGGTCACCGCCAAACCGGTTTCCTCCATCACCTCCCGGGCTACCGCCTGCTCCAGATTCTCGCCCGGCTCGACAAAACCGGCGATCAGACTGTAGAAGTTACGGGTAACCCGCGCGGATTTTGCCAGCAGGAGGCGGTCGTCCCGGCGAATGACGGTAATGATGCAAGGGGCAATGCGCGGGTACCAGGGGATGCCGCACCGGTTGCACCAGCGTGCCCGTTCGCGCGGATGGGATCCGGTTTTCTCTCCACAGCGGCCGCAGTAACGATGGTCCTGCCACCACTGCCAGACCTGATAACCGGTGCTGAGCAGATCCGCCGGCGCCTCGGGCGTGAGCAGCATGGCCTCACGCAGGGACAGCGTCTGCATGCCCGGCACACCCGTGTCCGGCAGCATGGTGACATACAGAGGGCGGCCCTCCCAGGTGCCCAGGGACAGCGCCTCCGGACGGCTTCCACCCATTTCCGGGCCACCCCAGCGAAGGAACCAGCCATCCGCCGGCTTCAGAATACTGCTGCCCGTGAACGCCAGCAGCAGATCACCCTGCTCCGGCGAGGCCTCATTCCACCCGGGTACCCACTGTGCCTTGTCGTCTGCCATGCCCTGCCTTTCCTGCTGCCTGAATACCAGTCCCGAAATGTACCACATCACATTCATCACCAAGAATTGGTGCACGACTTTCCGCTACCGCCCCAACCCGTTAAACTTGGCGCCTGTTTCCAGGACCGGAGTAACCGTTTATGCGACTTTATCAGGGCATTCGCAGCCTGATCCTGTCTCTTTTCCGAAAGATCCTGTTTTTATGGGTCAGGACTGATGTCAGTGGCAATACCCTGGAAGCCCTCGGGCTGGACCCGGACAAACCCGTCTGTTACGTGCTCCAGTACAGCTCACTTTCGAGCCGGCTGGTGCTGGAGCAGGAAGTCATCCGGGCCCGGTTACCGGGCGCCACAGATACCTTGCCGGTCAAGAACGGGCCCTCGCATTCGTTTTTCTTCCTTTACAAACGCATTGGCGGCCTGTTTCGGGGCGGCCGGCACAAGCCGGTGCCTACCCGGGAATTTACTGATCTGGTCCACTTCGGGCTGGAACATCCGGATCAGGACGTCCAGATTGTGCCCGTCTCGCTGTTCTGGGGTCGCTCACCCGACAAGGAAAAGTCCCTGGTCAAGCTGCTGCTCTCAGACACCTGGTCAGTCGCGGGCCGCCTGCAGAAATTTCTGATTATTCTGGTGCATGGCCGCAACACCTACGTGCAGTTCAACCAACCGCTGTCACTCAGGCAGGTGGTGGACGAGTATCGCGACAACGAACAGAAGGCCAACCGCAAGCTGGCGCGAATTCTGCGAACCCACTTCCGTCGTGTACGCCAGGCGGTGCTGGGGCCGGATTTGTCGCATCGACGCACCCTGGTGGAGGGGCTGGTACGCACCCAGGCGGTCAAGGAAGCCATCCGTGAGACTGCAGCGAAGGACGACATCCCCCCGGAGAAGGTCCGCGCCAAGGCCTACAAATACGCAGACGAGATCGCCGCCAGCATGTCGATTGTGACTATTCGCTTCCTGGAGCTGGTATTGGCCTGGCTCTGGAACCGGATCTACAACGGCATTGCCATTCACAACATTGGGGTAGCCAAGGAAGCGGCACAGGACAACGCTGTGGTCTACGTACCCTGCCACCGCTCCCACATCGATTACCTGCTGCTGTCCTATGTGCTCTACAAAAACGGCCTGATGCCGCCCCACATTGCGGCAGGCATCAACCTGAACATGCCCATCGTGGGGCCAATCCTGCGCCGTGGCGGCGCGTTTTTCATGCGCCGCAGCTTCAAGGACAACCCGCTCTATGCCACCGTGTTCAACGAGTACATGCATGTGATGTTCACCCGGGGCTACTCGGTGGAGTATTTCGTCGAGGGTGGCCGCTCCCGGACCGGCCGCATGCTGCCGCCACGCCCGGGCATGCTGTCGATGACCGTGCGCAGCTTCCTGCGGGATCACCGCAAGCCCATTGTTTTTGTGCCGGTGTACATCGGCTACGAGAAGGTCATGGAAGGGCGCTCCTACCTCGGCGAGCTGCGCGGGAAAAAGAAACAGAAAGAAAGCATTTTCGGTCTCGCCAAGACCGCTCGCAAACTGACCAACTCGTTTGGTCGCGTTGCCGTCAACTTCGGTGATCCAATCCACCTGGACAAGGTGCTGGACGATGTTCACGAAAGCTGGCGCCACGAAGCCTATGACGCCGAGTATCGCCCGTCCTGGCTGAACCAGGCCGTTGATAATCTGTCCCAGCGTGTGGCCAGCAACATCAACGCCTCGGTGGCCGTGAACCCGATTGGCATGACGGCCACCGTTCTGCTGGGCACTGAGCGGCTGGCGATGGATGAGGGCCAGCTGATCCGCCTGCTGGACAAGTATGCTGACCTGCTCCGCGCCTATCCCTATGCCGAAACCATTACCCTGCCCGAAGGCAGCGGCCGGGACTGGATTGCCTATTGCGAGAACATGGGGCTGATTACCCGTCAGCCCCAGAAACTGGGCGACATTATTGCCCTGGAGGGCTCGAACGCCATCCTGATGACTTACTACCGCAACAACATCCAGCATCTGTTTGCTCTACCAGCGCTCATTGCCAGCCTGTTCGAGAACAAGGCCAGCCTGAGCCGGGAAAAAATCGTTTTCCTCACCAGCGTCGCCTATCCCTACCTGCAGTCAGAGCTGTTCCTGCAGTATGATCAGGAACAGGTAGACGCGGTGATCAACCAATGGATTGATGTACTGGTGGACCAGGGCCTGCTGATCAGGCTTGAGGATAAGCGGCTGGGACGGCCCGAGGAAGGTACCGAAGCGATGCTGCGGTCGCGGATTCTGTCCCGCTTCATCATCCAGACCCTGGAACGCTATCACATCACCCTGGGCATACTCAGAAAATATGGCTCCGGCAACCTGACGGCAGCAGAGCTGGAAGAACAGAGCACATTGCTGGCGGAACGGATGTCGATTCTGTTCGGCCTGAACGCACCGGAGTTCTTTGACAAGACCCTGTTCCGGAACTTCATCGCCAATATGCAGAAAAACGGCGTTCTCACAACCGATGAAGACGGCCGGCTGTGCTATGGCGAGGGTCTGGATGAAGTGGCGGAAGACGCCCGTCTGGTTCTGAGCGTGGAGAAACGCCAGGCGATCCAGCAGGTCACCATGCTCGACGCCTGACAGATCGCTGCGGCACTGTCAGGCCGGCAGCGCCCGGATCGGATAGATGTCGTAGCGACTGCTTTTACCCTCAACCCGAGCAGCCGGCTCCGGTCCGGCGATCGCGGGTGCCTTGCGGGGGCGTTTGACCACCACCCGATAGCGGACACAGCCGAGCGCGGCCTCCAGTAGCTGGCTGGCGTCGTCATCATCACCCACCACCTGCCGGAACACCTGCATCTCCTTCTTGACCAGCGCAGACTTGTCCCGATGCGGAAACATCGGGTCCAGATAGACCACATCGACGGCTTCGGGTCCTGCCTGGTTCATCCAGTCCAGTGAGTTGCCAGAGTGCAGCGTCATTCGCGCCACAATCGGTGCACAAGCCTCATTCAGGCTAGCCCGGTACAGGCCATCGGCCAACAGGGCATGAATGATCGGGTTACGCTCGAACAGTGTCATCTGGCACCCCAGGGAGGCCAGTACAAAGGCGTCCTGGCCGAGGCCGGCGGTGGCATCAAGCACCTGCAACGGAGCGCGGGTTTTCTGCATACCCACGGCGCGCGCCACCAACTGGCCAGCGCCACCACCGTGCTCGCGCCGGTAGCCCATCTTGCCACTGACGAATTCCGCCCTGACCGGCCCGGGCGCACCTTTACCGGTTTGCTGCAACGCCAGCCCATGCTCGTCCATGAACAATAGAAGACCGTAGTTGCGAACCTGTTTGGGGGCGACCACGCCCAGCCAGTCAAGCCCCAGCTCGGTGGCCAGCGCACGGGCTACGCCCGGTTCAGCCAAGGGGCTATGAGCAACGGCCAGGATGTGACGGAGAGACGAGGAATCCGGAAGCTCGGTGTGAGAGGAAGACGACGGCATCAGACCAGAATATCAATTCCGCTCAGCACGCTGCCGCTCTCAAATTCCTGCCCGGCAGCGGCAACGCCGGCAAAAGCCGACAGCGCGCGGGCGGCGGGAAGCGGTACTTCGTCTGCGCGGAAGCGTTCAAGCCGGGCATCTTCTGCCGCGCGTCGGGCTTCGACACGCCGGCTGTCCAGTTCCGGCCCGGTACCACCGGGTTGTGCCGGATTGCCTGGGGCCGTGTCCTGATCCTGACGGGCGATATTGAGCTGGTTGCGAACATCACCCGTGGCAAGTGCCTGGGGGTCCGCCGCCGGAGTGCGGGAAACATCCGTGCGTTCCCGGGCCGGGGCGTTATTACCCGCCTGGTACAACGAAGGATTTGAGGGATTGATGCCGCCAATCATAACGCACCACCGGGGTAAGGATTCAGAGTCGTCATCGCATTATGGAGGATCTGGTGCAGAATGCAAAGACGGCGGTTGGAGCGGGGCTCACTCCCTTCCGGGCAACTTTTTCCAGGCCACTTCGTCCCGGATATACACCGGTTGTGCCTGCTCTGCTGGCACCGCCAACCCGTTCGCCATACCCTGTTCGCCCAGCTTCGCCACCTGGGCCGCTGCCGGCAACAACGTATCGTCAATGGCTGAGAGGCGTTCAACGAGCTCACCGGGCATCTGCTCTTTCAGGGTCCAGCCCTGACCGGCGCCGTACCAGTTGCCACTGAGATCCGTTGGCAGAGTCACCGCATCAGGCGGGCAGACCCGCTCCTCGCTCAGCAACACTGGAAGCCCCGCCTGACAGCGGAACACGCCCCAGTAAACCTCCCCCATGCGGGCGTCAAAGGCCACCGCAATGCAGTCGCCCTCCTGCAGAGCGTGAGTCTCGATTGCCGCGAGCGCCACCGCCGCCAGGGACGACACTGGAACCACGGGGATA
Source organism: Marinobacter sp. MBR-105 (assembly GCF_053628895.1). Classification (NCBI taxonomy): domain Bacteria; kingdom Pseudomonadati; phylum Pseudomonadota; class Gammaproteobacteria; order Pseudomonadales; family Marinobacteraceae; genus Marinobacter; species Marinobacter sp. MBR-105. The sequence goes on from NZ_JBRJHG010000004.1 coordinate 18,640, forward strand.
TCCAGGCCCCAGGCCAATCCCTGCACTACACCGGTTGCAATCCGCAGACCGGTGAAAGAGCCTGGGCCCCGGGCGAACGCCAGCGCATCGAGATCGATTGGGGACAGGCCCTGCTCCGCGCACAATTCGCGAACCATGGGCATTAACAGGCGAGTGTGGCCCCGTGGGGCCACCTCGAATCGCTCGGTCACCCGGCCATCCAGCCAGAGTGCCGCGGAACAGCCCTCGGATGAGGTATCCAGTGCCAGAAGTTTCACAGATTCACGCCTCCGGGGCTGAGCCGGTTTCGATCACTTCAGTTGGGACAGAATCTGATCGCGAATGCTGTCGAGGCTGCCAACGCCTTCAACGCGCACATACCTGGGCGCATCGGCCGGGGCTTTCTCTGCCCAGCTCTGGTAGAAGCCCACCAGCGGCGCTGTCTGCTCATGATAGATTTTGAGGCGCTTGCGAACGGTCTCCTCCTTGTCGTCTTCACGCTGGATCAGCGCTTCGCCGGTCTCATCATCTTTGCCTTCTACCTTGGGCGGATCGTATTTAACGTGGTAGATGCGGCCACTGCCCTCGTGTACACGACGGCCAGACAGGCGGCTGACGATTTCTTCGTCTTCAACCGAGATTTCGACCACGTAGTCGATGGCGATACCCTGGTCTTTCAGGGCCTCAGCCTGGGGAATGGTGCGCGGGAAGCCATCCAGCAGGAAGCCGTTCTTGCAATCTGGCTGCTGGATACGCTCTTCAATCAGGGCAATGATGATGTCATCAGACACCAGGCCACCAGACGCCATAACCTCTTTAACCTGCAGGCCCAGCTCGGATTCGGCTTTGACCGCAGCGCGGAGCATATCACCCGTGGAAATCTGGGGGATCTCGAAACGCTCGGTAATAAACTGGGCCTGGGTGCCCTTACCTGCGCCTGGCGCGCCTAACATAATGATTCGCATAACGTTGTGCTCCCATTGCTTTATATTATCGTTTGAAAAGTTATGGCAAAGACCTCTGCCTTTGCGACAACCTCTCGAAGGCTCCGGACCGTGTATCCGGCGCACACGCACAAAAACGAGGCAGCATTATACGAACTCACACCCGGCAGAGAAAGTCGACCTCCGTATCATTGTCCGAATGCTGGGCTGTCAGCTGCCTCAACGGCCGGTGCAGGGCTGGGAATAATCAGGAAGCGAGGGAAGACGCCAGCACGTCCAGATCGGAAGCCACCTGGTCCATGTCGCTCTGAACCCGCTCCAGCACATCCGCCCGGAGCCCAAGGCTCTCAACCAGTGCCGGCAGGTCGTCAGGATTGAGTTCGTCACCGATACCACGCTCCTTGAGCATGGCATTGGCCAGCTGCACCATCTGGACATATTCCTCGTGCTCGCCATGGAATCCGATGTGCTGGTGCATGCCGGCGGCTTTGATCACAGCTTCCGGCAACTGCCACAGCCGGTGCAGAATACCGCCAATGGCACCATGACCAACAGCCAGAATATCCTGGCGCTCACTGTGGCCAAACACTTCCTGCTCGAGCGAGTGCATGCTTGCCTCCGGGTTGATTTCCCGCAGAGCATTGAGCTCTTCAAACTCCGCTGGAAACAGATGGCCCACCAGCAGCAGGCCGAAGTTGTGCAGCAATCCGCACAGATAGGCGAGCCCTTTGTCGCGGCCGGAATAGGCGGCGAGGTTCTGGCACAGGAACGCGCAATAAAGCGAGTGGCGCCAGAAATTATCCATGCCGAGCATGCCTCCGCGGGGCACATCAAACGCCCGCACCGAGGCAATACCCAGGGCAATGTGGGCAACCCGGTCAAAACCGAGGACCCGGGTGACCGCTTCCTGTACAGAGTTTATCTGGCCGGGGTAGTTGAACAGCGCTGATCGGGCATAGCGCATGATCTGCGCCGTCATACTGGGGTCGAATTCGATCAACTCGGCCAGCTCTTTGGCCGTCGCTTCAGTATTGGCGGTCAGCCGCAGGATTCGTAATGCCAGGGCCGGCATTGGCGGCAGCCGATAAAGCTTTTGCAGTTTGTCTGCCACGTCTTCCAGAGTCAGGGCTTCGCGATCTTCCACGCCCTGACCACGAATAACCAGATGTCCCTGCCGGGCGCCAGCCTGGGCCAGACGGAAGGCCCGGCCGTCCATTTCAACCAGGCTGTGGTCCGTGCCGCCGGAGAAGATCACACTTTCGGCTGTCACTACATCTTCATCCACCAGAACCGGCAGCTCCCAGGCGGCTCCGATCGGAGGTACAAATCCGGCGTCACAGTCCCCGAACAACCGGGAAGTCTGGCGCGCCGTCAGCGGCTGCAGGCGCCGACCGGTGAACTGGTGCACAGCATCCATATCAAGCGTGCTGTCAAAACGGTGTACCACCATAACCACCCCATTGATATCGATCAGCAGGGTCGCCTTGATAAAGTCATGCTGGGGTTTACCCGAAGCAAGCACCGCCGCGTCCAGATTGGCGACGGGCTCCGTTTCCAGTGGCTGGTAGGTAATGCCCTTGCGGGCCAGAAAACGCGAAAGCCTCTCCGACAATGCCAACGGGGGTAACTCCTTAAAGCAAATGGGCCGGGGCTGTCCGGCCCCGGCCTTATTATGCACCTTAACCGGTATTTCGCATACCGGCAGAAATTCCGGCCATAGTCACCTTCAGCGCCCTCTCGACCATTTCCGGCACCTTTCCTGCCCCCTCGCTTTCCCGGTCACGCCTGAGCAATTCTGCCTGCAGATAGTGCAGCGGATCAGTGTAGGGATTCCGGACTTTCATTGAATGGGCAAACACCGGCTCCTGCTCCAGCAGAGTCTGTTGCTGTTTGAGCTCCAGCAGACGCTCAATGCAGCCCTGCAAACGCTGCCTCAGGCTCTGGCCAAGCGCCAGCAAGCGCTCGTCCTCAACCAGGGTCTGCTCGTAATAGCTGGCAATACGCAAATCTGCCTTGGCGAGGACCATTTCCAGCATATCCACGTAGGTGCGGAAGAACGGCCAGCCCTGCATCATCTCCCGCAGCTCGGGCAGGCGGTCCGCCTGGGCCGCCTCTTCGAGGGCAACATCACTGCCCAGCCAGCTGGGCAGCATCAACCGCATCTGGGTCCAGGCAAAAATCCACGGAATGGCTCTCAGGCTTTCAACGCCCCCTGTGGCCTTGCGCCGGGCCGGCCGGCTGCCAAGGGCTAGTTTACCCAGAGCCGTTTCCGGTGTGACCTGGCGGAAGTAAGGCACAAAATCGGGATTCTCACGGACCACCTCACGGTAGGACCGCAGCGAACGCTCGGTCAGCCAGTCCATCACCTCGCGCCACTCATCCTTTGGCACAGGTGGTGGCGCCAGGGTCGCCTCAATCACCGCGGTGGTGTAGAGGGTCAGACTCTGCACCGCCAGCCTCGGCAGACCAAATTTAAAGCGGATCATCTCGCCCTGCTCGGTAATCCGGAAGCTGCCGTTCACCGAGCCCGGCGGCTGGGACAGAATCGCCCGATTCGCCGGACCACCGCCCCGGCCCACGGTGCCGCCGCGGCCATGAAACAGAGTCAGATGCACTCCATATCGATTGGCCACTTCGGTCAGCTTCTCCTGGGCCTGGTACTGGGCCCAGGCCGCCATCAACTGGCCGGCATCTTTGGAGGAGTCTGAATAGCCGATCATGACTTCCTGGCGTCCGCTGCAGTATTCCCGATACCAGTCCACCTCGTACAGGGCCGCCATACTGTCGGGTGCCCCCTTGAGATCATCCAACGTTTCGAACAGCGGTACGACGCGCATGGGGAACGCCATCCCCGCTTCCCGCAGCAGCAAAATCACGTTTAAAACATCCGAGGGCTTGCTGGCCATGGAAATCACATAGGAACCCAGGGCTTCCGGTGTCTGGCCAGCGACCACCTCGCAGGTTGCCAGCACCTCGCGCACCGGCTCGGAGGGTTGCCAATTCCGGGGCACCAGGGGGCGCCGCCCTTTCAGTTCCTTGACCAGAAACGCCTGGCGCTCCTGTTCCGACCAGGACAGATAGTCACCCAACCCCAGGTAGTTCACCATCTCTGCTACCGCCTCGGCGTGGCGTGAGGCCTCCTGGCGGATATCCAGTCGGATCAGTGGCAGTCCGAAGGTATGAGCCCGGCGAATGGTATCCAGCAGCGGACCATTGGCAATGGCTTCCAGCCCGCACTCCATCAGGGAGCGATAGCACAATTCCAACGGCCCGGTGAGATCCTCATTCTCGAACAGAATGCCCGAATCGTCTGCCGGCTCGCCCTTGACGCTGGCTTCGGCCCAGTCCCGGGTCTTGATCAGGCGCTCCCTCAATTGGGCCAGCACCTGGCGATACGGCTCCCGGGAATCTCCTACCTCGGCCCGCAATTCATCGCTTGCCTGCCACATGGAAAGCTCTGCTCTCAGCGCCTGGATATCGCGCAGATAGAGATCTGCGGCCATCCAGCGACCGAGCAGGAACACTTCCCGGGTCACTTCGTGGGTGACATTGGGGTTGCCATCCCGGTCTCCCCCCATCCACGAAGCAATACGGATCGGCGACACCTGCAACGGAAGCCCCTGACCGGTCGCCTCCGACAACGAGGTATCCAGGCTACGGAGAAATTTCGGCAGCGCCTGCCAGAGACTGTTCTCGATAACGGCGAAGCCCCACTTGGCCTCGTCCACGGCGGTCGGCCTTTCATGCCGAATCTCGTCGGTATGCCAGGCCTCGGCAATCAACAGCGACAACCGGTCAACGATTTCCTCCCGTTCACCGGGCATCAGGTCGTCATGATCCAGCCTCGACAGGCAATCGGACATTTCATCGTACTTGAGGATCAATGTACGCCGGGCCACTTCGGTGGGGTGCGCGGTGAGCACAAACTCTATGCGTAAATCTGCAACCTTCCGATGCAACTCTTGCGGGTCTATCCCCCCGGACTTCAGCCGATCAAACACGTCCCCCAGGGATTCCACCATCAGATCTGACGGATGCCCCTGCTTGCGACGAATTCCATGGTACTGCTCAGCCAGGTTGGCAAGGTTGAGAAACTGGTTAAAGGCTCGGGTCACCGGCAGCAGCTCATCATCGCTGAGCTGGCCCAGGAGTTTCACCAGGCGTTGTCCGGAACCACTTTCCTGGCGCCGGTCAGCCTTGGCGGCGGCGCGGATTTCTTCAATGCGGTCGTAGCAGTCCTGTCCGGGGAATCGGAGTATGCTCTGGCCAAGCAGATCGCCCAGCAAACGTACGTTTTCTCGAAGATCCGGGTGCAGTTCGGTCACGGCAGGTTCCTTCTGAATTGACGGAAACAATCTAAACTTACGATACTAGGGAGCAACGCAGAAAGTCTATTGACGATTCAACCACTTCGCTCAGGAGCTGACATGAAAGTGACCGAACTGCCCCAGCATTGGGAAAAGGAAAAACAGGCCCAGGAGCGCAGCCATGAATACAACCTGCGCCTGCCTCTGGAAGATGCCGCACGGATTGCGGCCCTGGCGGAACTCTACCCGGACCGGAGCGAAAGTGAGATCCTGAACGACATGATTGCCGCCGCTCTGGACGACCTGATCAGCCAGGGCCCGCTGAAAGATCGATTGGCAGAACAGAAGAAGTCGTAATACAAACAACAACGCCGGGCTAAGCCCGGCGTTGTTGTTACAAAATATGGCAATGGGTGTTGGCAACCGTCAGGCAACCGACTCCAACTGGCGGGCCTTGAGGCGCTTGATGTGTTTCTGGCTCAGGGCAACGAATTGCGGTGTCAGGCCTTTGTCCTCATAGATTTCAAAGCCATCCTCGTCGTAAGCCACAACCTTCTCACCCTGAACGTAGGGGAAACTGGTTTCCAGCTCGTCGAGAGCCGCGGAGATCAGATCCCGCATCAGATCCTGAGTGGACTTCATCGGATACAGTGCCGCAAGCTTCTGCAAACGGTCATGATGCTGGTCAGCCAAAGACAGATAGGCGGCATCCCGGGTCAGTCTTCCACGGCCGTGTTTATCCCAGTGCTTGACCAGATCTTTGATCTTCATGGTGCCTTCACTCCTGCATCTTGTTTGATGGCACAACGCACTTTTTCAGTGCGACTGTTCCCGGAAGTGTAGACGAAGAATGACAGGCCGGTGACGGAAAATTGGTAACGGATTGTACCTATCGGTGACGGTTTCCAGTTCCGCTTCCCTACTCCTTTTCCACCCCTTTCACGCTCTGCCACACGGCATCCAGCGCTTCCAGGGTTTCTTCATCCAGATTACGACCTTCTTTTTCCAGCACCCGCTCAATGGCACGGAACCGGGCATCAAACTTGTGATTGGTTCGCTTCAGGGCCTGCTCGGGATTTACTTTCAGGAAACGTGCCAGATTTACACAAACAAACAGCAGGTCACCCAGCTCGTCCTCAACCGCATCCAGATCTCCGGTACCGGCCTCGGCCATTTGCCAGGCTTCCTTAAGCTCGTCGATCTCTTCGTGAAGTTTGTCGAACACCGGGCCGATATCCGGCCAGTCGAAGCCATGCCGGGCCGCACGCCGTTGCAGTTTTTCCGCCCGGGCCATGGCCGGCAGAGTGCGGGCAATACCGTCCAGACGGCTGGCCGGAGTATCCGCCACCGGCTTCTCAGCACGCTCCTCGGCCTTGATGCGCTCCCAGCTTTCCTTGATCCAGGCTTCGTCGGGTCGATTATCCGGATCGATACGACTCTCCAGCGTGCCCCCCGGAAACACGTGGGGATGGCGCCGAACCAGCTTGCGAACCAAATGGTCAACAATGCCATCAAACTCAAAGTGGCCGGCTTCTTCTCCCATGCGGGCATAGAAGATGACCTGGAAAAGAAGATCTCCCAGTTCGTCTTTCAGATGTGGGAAATCCTCCTGCTCGATGGCGTCAGCGACTTCGTAAGCTTCTTCAATCGTGTGAGGCACGATGCTGGCAAAGGTCTGTTTGGTGTCCCAGGGGCAACCGGTGTCCGGATCCCGGAGCCGGGCCATCAGGTGTTTCAGATCTTCGATGCTGTAACTCATCCGCGTTTCCGCCTTACGTCGATGATGTTCGGCAGGTTCCGAATCTGGGCCAGCAGCCGCGCCAACTGCTCCAGACTGGAGATTTCCACCGTCACCCGCATAGTGGCCGTGTTTTCGTCTTTGTTGGTCACGGTGTTGAGAGACAACACATCACTGCGGGACGAAGACAGCACCTGGGTGATGTCTCGCAGCAGACCGGATCGATCATAGGCCTCGATTTCGATATCCACTGGATAGACCGCCGCCGGCTGCCCGCCCCAGTTCACTTCAATGATGCGGTTCGGTTCAAATTCCCGCAGGTTCAGGAACATGAGGCAGTCCTGGCGATGCACGGTCACGCCGCGGCCCACGGTGATATAGCCTCCGATCGGGTCGCCGGGCAGCGGTTTGCAGCACTTGGCCACCTGGGTTTTCAGCTTGCCAACACCAAGTATCTGGATATCGGATTCAGTGTCGTAGGGCTTTTTCCGGTTCGGGGTCAGCTTAAGATCCAGCTGTTCGGACCGGGGCTCCAACAGTTGCTGAGCCACATTGGCCACATGAGTAGGCCGCAGATCTCCCGCCCCGATGGCGGCAAACATATCATCAATGCTGTGGTAGTTGACCTTGGCCGCCAGTTGTTCCAGCTCCACATCAAACAGCGACAGGCGCTTGAACTCGTCTTCCAGAATAGCGCGGCCGTCAATGACATTGCGGTCACGGTTCTGCTGTTTGAACCAGTGTGTAACCTTCGCCCGGGCCCTGGACGTCTGAATATAGCCCAGGCTCGGGTTGAGCCAGTCCCTGCTGGGAGCCGGATTGTTGGAAGTCAGAATAAATACCTGATCCCCGGTCTTGAGCGGGTAAGTCAGCGGAACGATGCGGCTGTTCACCCTGGCACCCCGGCAGGCATGACCAATTTCGGTATGCACCCGGTAGGCAAAATCCACCGGCGTGGCGCCCTGGGGCAGGTCTACCACATGGCCTTCCGGCGTAAACACATACACCCGGTCTGAGGCCACGTCTGATTTCAGATGATCCGCCAGTCCGGAAATGTCGCCCAGCTCCTCCTGCCACTCCAGAACCTGGCGCAACCAGTTGATCTTGGCGTCGTAGCCGGTGGATTTGTTCCTGGTATCGGTGCCCTTGTACAGCCAGTGGGCACATACGCCCAGTTCCGCTTCTTCATGCATGGCATGGGTGCGAATCTGCACCTCCATGACCTTGCCTTCCGGGCCGATCACCGCCGTGTGAAGCGACTGATAACCGTTCTCCTTGGGGTTGGCAATGTAGTCATCGAACTCGTTGGGAATGTGGCGCCACAGGGTGTGAACAATCCCCAGCGCGCCATAGCAATCACGTACTTCCGGCACCAGAATGCGCACGGCACGGACATCGTATACCTGGGAAAAATCAATTCCCTTACGACGCATCTTCCGCCAGATACTGTAGATGTGCTTGGCCCGCCCGCTGAGCTCGGCCTTGATACCGGAAGCCTTGAGCTCGGTTTGCAGGGTATCAATCACCCGGCGGATGTAGCTTTCACGGTCTAGCCGTTTCTCATCCAGCAACTTGGCGATTTTCTTGTACGCGGAGCCATGCAAGTAGCGGAACGAGAGATCTTCCAGCTCCCATTTGATGTGGCCGATACCGAGCCTGTGCGCCAACGGAGCATAGATGTCGAAGACTTCCCGGGCCACGCGCATGCGTTTTTCTTCCGGCGCATCTTTCACTGCGCGGATAGCGCAGGTGCGCTCTGCCAGTTTGATGAGCGCCACCCGAACGTCATCAATCATGGTGACCAGCATCTTGCGGACATTGTCCAACTGGCCTTCGCTCTGCCCCAGGACATTGCCCTTGAGCGGATGATGGATGGACGAAATCGCAGCCATCTGCTGCACGCCGTTAATCAGCCCCGCCACTTCATCGCCGAATTCCTTGCGAACCTCTTCAAGCGGCACCCGTTCTTCACGCACCGCCCGATAGAGCACGGCGGCAACCAGGCTGGCCTGATCAAGATGCAGCTCTGCCAAAACCTGCGCCATTTCCAGACCGGTCCGGAAACTGCTGGCTCCGGGCGCCCACAAACGGTCTTCCCGGAACGCCTGAACGGCAATCTGGGCGGCTTTCTCACAAGCCCGCCGAAGCTGATCCGGATCCTCGAGATGAGTCTGTTCAGCGATGTGCTGCACGCAGCGGTCTATATCGACCTCGCCATCACCGCTGATCGAATAGTCTTCCCGAACTTTTACCATGGCAGAGCTTTACCCATTTGTTTTTCGGTTATTCTCACGGCCATCCTGGCCGTTCCGTTGCATACCCCCTAAACCCGGTCAGTCTGCGCTACGCTCAAACAACGCAATGGACTCAACGTGGGTGGTATGGGGGAACATATCCATCACACCGGCCTGTACCAGCCGATAACCGTTGCGCACCATCACCCCGGCATCCCGCGCCAGGGTAGCGGGGTTGCAGGACACGTAAACAATGCGGTTGGCACCGAAAGCAGTCAGATACTTACAGATCTCCTCCGCGCCCGAACGGGGTGGATCGATCAGAATCTTGTCAAAACCCTCTTTTGCCCAGGATTGCCCGGTGAAATCCCCGTGCAGATCTGCCCCGTGGAATTCCACATTGGAGAGATCGTTCAGGCGGGCGTTTTCACGGCCGCGAACCACCATGGCATCGTCGCCTTCCACACCCACAACCTGCCCGCCCTTGCGGGCCAGTGGCAGCGTAAAGTTGCCCAGGCCGCAGAACAGATCCAGTACCCGCTCTCCGGGCTGGACGTCCAGCCACTCGACCGCACGGTGTACCATATTGCGGTTGATGCCGGCGTTCACCTGGGTAAAGTCCATGGGATGGAAGGCCATGGTGAGGTCAAACTCATCCATACGATAGGTCAGGCGTTCATCGTCCCGCCCGCCCGATTCCGGCCAGATCCGGTGCACGGTGTCCGGGCCCTTGGGCTGCAGATAGATATGCAAGTCATGGGCCTGACCAAAGGCGATCAGCTTTTCCCGGTCGTCCGGCACCAGGTCATCCATGTTCCGGAACACCATGGCAGCCGTATCATCGCCACAGGCCACTTCTACCTGGGCAATCCGGTCAAATGCCGCCATGCCATGCAGCAACTCCCGAAGAGGCTCGATTCGCTCACCGATCCGGGGATCCAGTACCACGCAGCGGTCAATATCGGTCAGAAAGCTATTGCGCTTCTCCCGGAAACCAACCAGCACCGACTCCCGGGCCTTCACATAACGTACGCCCAGCCGCGCCTTGCGACGATAGCCGAGGCTATCCGGAGAACGCATCGGAGCCACCCACTGCTCCGGTTCAATGCCCCCAAAGTGGGCAAAATGCTCGCGCAGGGTATTTTCCTTGAACCGTATCTGGGCATCGGCGCTCATGTGCTGAAGACTGCAACCACCGCAAAGATCGGCAAACTCACAGGGTGGCTGCTGGCGGTCAGGCGCTGCTTCCAGCACTTCGGTTGTGCGCAGCTCATCAAACCGGCTGCGGGTGCTGACCATTTTGGCCATCACGGTTTCGCCCGGCAGGGCTCCGTCAACAAACTGGGTTTTGCCATCAGCGCGGGCAATGCCCCGGCCATCGTGGCTCAGGGTCTCGATTTCACAACGCACGGGCTCCTTGGGCAGAACCTTGCGGCGACGCTTACTCATATAGAATTCTCTTGATTGGGGGCCACTCAGGCGCCGGGAAACACACCGGTGGAGAGGTAACGGTCTCCGCGGTCACAGATAATGGCCACGATCACGGCGTTTTCAACCTCACGGGACAATTTCAGGGCCGCTGCAATGGCACCGCCGGAGGACACACCACAGAAAATGCCCTCTCGCTCGGCCAGTGCCCGCATGGTGTCCTCGGCTTCCTGCTGGCCAATATCCAGAACCTGGTCGACCCGGCTGGCATCGTAGATTTTCGGCAGGTAAGCCTCCGGCCAGCGGCGAATACCCGGAATCGAAGCCCCATCCTCTGGCTGCAGGCCGATAATACGGATATCGGGATTGCGCTCTTTCAGGTAACGGGACACGCCCATGATGGTACCGGTGGTGCCCATGGAGCTGACAAAGTGCGTAACCCGCCCGGCGGTCTGCTCCCAGATTTCCGGGCCCGTGGTGTGATAGTGGGCCGAAGGGTTATCGGCATTGCTGAACTGGTCCAGAACCTTGCCCTTACCCTCGGCCTCCATTCGAATGGCCAGATCCCGGGCGCCTTCCATGCCCTGCTCACGGGAAACGTTCACCACCTGGGCGCCGTATGCACGCATGGAGGCCCGGCGCTCCTCACTCAGGTTATCAGGCATGATCAGCACCATTCGGTAGCCCTTGATGGCCGCGGCCATGGCCAGCGCGATACCGGTATTGCCGGAGGTGGCTTCAATCAGGGTGTCCCCGGGCTTGATCTCGCCCCGGCGTTCAGCCTCCTGGATCATGCTCAAAGCCGGCCGGTCTTTCACCGAACCTGCCGGGTTGTTCCCCTCCAGTTTTGCCAGGATGACGTTACTGGTGTCTCCCGGCAGACGCTGCAGACGCACCAGGGGTGTATGGCCGACATAATCTTCAATGGTGGGGAAAATCATATTGATACCCTGTGATACACTTTCGGATTCGAATCATACGCGTTATGGCCGCCTTGTCCCAATACAGCTTGTCGCTATATCCATGACCTGCGGCTATAACTGTCTGTTTCCGGGATAACGGCCACGGTTATATCATTGCCGTTCAGCTATGCTGACAAGGAAGTATCCACCAGCAGGCGCTCCCTGCCGGCGGACAAGGTAATTTTACAGGAACACGGTATGCGACGTTGGGGCATTCGCAAGAAAGTACTGGTGGTAACTCTGGTTCCCACCCTGCTCACCACGCTGTTGTTAGGGCTATTCTTTACCTACAGCTGGGTGAACAACATTGAGAACCTGCTGCAGGATCGCGGTGAGTCCCTGTCCCGACAGCTTGCCGCAGGCTCTGAATACGGCCTGTTCACGGCCAATCGCAGCCTGCTGAGCAGCCTCTCCAACGCCCTTCTTGAAGAACAGGATGTTCGCTCCATCACCTTCTATGGCAGCGATGGCCAGCGCATGCTTCATACTGGCCCAGGCAGCGCTGAAACCGTGGCGATGGCACCGCTGGAACCCAACCAGCCGATCCGGTTGACCCACGACAGCAGCACTCGTTTTGTCACGCCGGTTCACCTTCAGGATCTGATGATCGAGACCATGCTGGACCCGGACGCCCGCCAGTCTGCGGCGGAACGCCAGGCCCCGCTGGGCTGGGTTGCCGTAGAGATGTCCCACGTGCGCACGGAAAAGGAAACCTACAAGGCGCTGCTGATCTCGCTGCTGCTGGTGATCGGTGGTGTCCTGCTCAGTCTTGCCATCGCGCTGCGGCTGAGCCGCGCCTTCACCGACCCGGTATTCCAGCTCAACGAAGCCGTAGCCAAACTCAAGGAAGGCAAGCTCGACACCCGGGTTTACACCAGTGCCGGCCCGGAGTTCGAACAGCTGGAGTCGGGGCTCAATGATATGGCCTCGGAATTGAGTAAGGCCCAGGCCGAAATGCAACAGAACATTGACCAGGCCACCGAAGACCTGCGGGAGACCCTGGAGACCATTGAAATCCAGAATATCGAACTGGACTTTGCCCGCAAGGAAGCACTGGAAGCGAGCCGGATCAAATCCGAGTTCCTGGCCAACATGTCCCATGAAATCCGGACGCCGCTGAACGGCATCATCGGCTTCACCGAGCTGTTGCTGAAAAGCCCACTGCCCCGCCAGCAGCGCGACCACCTGAACACCATCCGCAAATCCTCGGAAATCCTGCTGACCATCATTAACGACATTCTGGATTTCTCCAAGATCGAAGCCGGCAAACTGATACTGGACCGCGTGCCGTTCCAGCTCCGGGATATCGTTGAGGAAGTGATGGTCATGCTGGCACCGGCTGCCCACGCTAAAAACCTGGACCTGGTGCCACTGGTCTACAACGATGTACCGGACAACATCATGGGGGATCCGCTGCGAGTCAAGCAGGTGATCACCAACCTGGTGAACAATGCCATCAAGTTCACCCAGACCGGCGAAGTGGTATTACGGGCGAGTCTGGAAGACGAAGATGCCGAGCATAACCGGGTTACTCTGCGCCTGAGCATCACCGATTCCGGCGTTGGTCTTTCACGTGCCCAGCAGCAGTCACTGTTTAACGCCTTCAGCCAGGCCGATGCCTCCACTGCCCGCCAGTATGGCGGTACCGGTCTGGGGCTGGCGATTTCCAAACGGCTGGTGGAAGAAATGGGCGGCAAGATCGGCCTGGAAAGTGAGCTGGGCAAAGGTTCCACATTCTGGTTTACCCTGACGCCGGAACTGTCCTCAACCGGCGACAGCTCCAGCCCCAAAGAGGCGCTCCGGGGCGAAAAGATCATCTATCTCGAACACCAGAAGACCACCGGGCTGGCGGTGGAGCACCTGTTAAGGGACTGGGGCGTGGCCGTTGAACGGGTTGCCTCACCCGGAGCACTGCAGGAACAGATAGAAGAGGCGCAACGGAGGCAGGAAGGCTACGCCGGCGCCATCATCGGCATTACCCGCCACCTGCTCAACTCCAGCCAGTACTGCAACCTGGTGCGTTCCCTGGAAGTGGAACGTGACTGCCGCACCCTGTTGCTGACGCCCACTCTGGAAACCCACGACACGCCGCTGTCGGGCCTGGCCAGCGGCCACCTGACCAAACCGGTCTGCCGGGACGCCCTCTACGATGAACTGCTGCTGCTGATCCATGGCATTCAGTCGGGCAACCGAAGCGCGCCGGAAGCCGCGCTGCCACTGCGGCAGGACAGTGGTTCCGGCACGCCCCGCATTCTGGCGGTGGACGATAACGAAGCCAACCTGAAACTGGTAATGACCTTGCTCAATGACTGCCGCCTGGAAGCCGAAGGCGCCTCCAGCGGGTTCGAGGCATTGACCAAGGTGCGTCAGAAGGCGTTTGACCTGGTGTTCATGGACCTGCAGATGCCGGGGATGGACGGCGTGGAAACCACGGCCCGCATCCGTGATCTGGACAGCGGCTCACACCACACCCCCATTATTGCCCTGACCGCCCACGCTCTGGCGGACGAACAGGAACGGCTGGCGCAACAAGGCTTCGACGGCTATATGCCCAAGCCGATCAGCAGCAGCCAACTGGTGGAACTGATTCGCGAATACACCGGCTACGACTGCACCAATAGCGCCGACCGCTTCCGGATCTCCGAAGTACGGGATACCCGCCGGACACTGCGGCCGTCAAATCGCCGGATGCAGCAGGACTGCGTCAGTGTAGAGGAGAGCATTCAACTGGCGGCGGGCAAGGCCGATCTGGCGGAGGAGCTGTTCAGTATGTTGCTGGAGCAGTTACACACCGATATCGACCGGATTCAGGCGCTCTGGCAGACCGGCGACAACGAGCCCCTGCTTGAGTGCGTGCATAAGCTTCACGGGGCCACCCGGTACTGCGGCGTTCCCGAACTGCGCACAGCCGCCAACCGGTTCGAGACCGCCCTGAAGTGCGAGGCTCCGGATCGTGAGCTGTTAAAAGATCAACTGATTTCGGCCATGGAGCGGCTGCAGATCTGGAGTGAGCAGACCGACTGGCAGCAACTGTTCCGGGAACAGCAGCGCCAGCCGGAAACCACCTGACTGTTGATCAGGCCCTGGCCCGGTCAAGAATCGCCTTCATGTCCCGGACCGCATCTTTCAGGCCGGTAAAGACGGCACGGGCGATGATCGCATGGCCGATGTTCAGTTCATTGATACCCGGGATAGCGGCCACCCGCTCGGTGTTGTGGTAATGCAGACCATGGCCGGCATTCACAATCAGCCCCTTCTTGCGGGCATAGGCCACGGCATCGGCAAGCACTTTGAATGAGGCTTCCACCGCTTCGGGCTCCCCTGCCTCGGCGTATTCACCGGTATGCAACTCCACCACCGGCGCTCCGCAGCGCACCGCCGCGTCGATCTGTACCGGGTCCGGATCGATAAACAACGAAACCTCGGCGCCGATTTTTGCCAGACGATCACAGGCCTTGGCCACCCGCTCTTCCTGGCCATCCACATCCAGTCCACCTTCGGTGGTGAGTTCCTCGCGTTTCTCCGGCAACAAGCAAACACATTCCGGGCGCACCTGCTCGGCGAACGCCAGCATGGCGTCGGTCACCGCCATTTCCAGATTCATTTTGGTCTGCAGTACTTCCCGCAACAGCAGCACATCCCGGTCCTGGATATGCCGGCGATCCTCACGGGGGTGAATGGTGATACCATCGGCACCGGCTTCTTCCGCCACCAACGCCGCCTGCACAGGGTCCGGGTAACGGGTACCCCGGGCCTGACGCAAGGTGGCCACATGATCAATATTCACTCCTAGCAGGACTCGGGTATTCATGATTCTCTCCCAGATGACGGATTCGAATGACTGAACAGGGATCGGCTGTGCAGCGGCCTGCCCTGCAAAAGGTAATCCACCAGCACCCGCATGACGCGCTTGGCGGTTTTACGGGGCGCTTCACTTATGAAATCGCCGGCCGCCAGTGCCAGCAATGCCTCACCCGGCAATTGGCGCAATGGCAGCTCGGGCGCGAGATTGGAAACGATCCCCTGGCCCGGGTCGTAGCCATAGAGCTCCCCCGCCTGTACAGACATACCGGTATCCGTGGTTTCGTCCCAGGCAAAATCGTAGCCCAGCGAGGCTGCGAACGCCCGCTCAAAACGCCTCAGTAAAGGCTCGACATCGTCCTGTGAAGACAGATCCGCCAGGGCCTGCAGGGTTTCAATATAGCTGGCAAACAACGCGGGGGAGGGATCGGCCACCGGCAACACCCGCTGCACCAGTTCGTTGATGTAGAAACCACTGTACAGTGCGCGGGGTTGGCTGACCGCTGGCGCACTGCGCACTTCCAGCTGCACCAGGGTTTTCAGGTCGCTCTTGCCGGTCCAGTCCACTAATAACGGCTGGAATGGCTGCAGCTGGGCCTTGAGCGGGCTCCTGGTGCTGTTGGCACCGCGGGCAACCACACTCATGCGGCCGTGATTCAGAGTAAACAGATCCACCAGCAAGGCGGTTTCGCGCCAGGGTCGCCGATGGACCACATAAGCGGGCTCTTGCTGCACCGCGCCTTTCATGGCGGCCTCAGAAATCGCTCATGCCCAGGCTTTTCAGAGCCCTGTCGCTGTCAGCCCAGCCTCGCTTGACCTTGACCCAGAGCCGGAGCATTACCTTGGACCCGAACATTCGCTCCATATCCACCCGGGCTTCCTGACCGATACTGCGCAGGCGCTCGCCTTTGTCGCCAATGATGATTTTCTTCTGGCCTTCCCGTTCGACCAGAATCAGTGCCGAAACATGCAGGGTTTTGCCCTGGTGCTTGAACTCTTCAATCTCCACCGCTACGGAATACGGCAATTCAGCGCCGAGCTGGCGAGTGATTTTCTCCCGCACCATTTCGGCCGCCATAAAGCGTTCACTGCGATCGGTAATCTGATCATCCGGGTAAAAGTGAACACTCTGGGGCAGAAAGCGGCCAACAGCCGATTCCAGTGGTTCCAGGTTGGTCTCTTTCAGTGCCGAAAGCGGAATGATCTCGGCAAACTCCCGCTTTTTCGACAGAGTCTCCAGATGGGGCAGCAACAGCTCCCGCTTATCCAGCTTGTCGACCTTGTTGACCGCCAGGATAACCGGGCACTTCACCCTGCTCAGCTTCTCCAGCACCATTTCATCAGCACTGGTCCACGCCAGTTGATCGACAACAAATACCACCACATCCACGTCGATCAGGGCGGACGCCGCCGCCTTGTTCATATAGCGGTTCAGCGCCCGGGGCTCATCCTCATGCATGCCCGGTGTATCCACATAAATGGCCTGTACCGGGCCTTCAGTTTTGATACCGAGCACCTGATGCCGGGTGGTCTGCGGCTTACGTGAGGTGATGCTCAGCTTCTGGCCAAGGATGTGATTGAGCAGTGTGGACTTGCCCACATTCGGCCGGCCGACAATGGCGACAAAACCACAACGGCTTTCCGGGTTTTCCGGGCGGGTAATATCAGTCATCAGGAATTCTCCACACCCAGTTGCTTGAGTGCATTTCGGGCGGCCTGCTGTTCAGCAACACGTCGACTACTGCCAGTGCCGGTGGTTTTACGGTCCAGCGAGGGCAAGGCGCAGGAGACATGAAAAGTCTGGTTGTGGGCCTCGCCGTCAACGGAAATCACTTCATAGCGCGGCAACGGAAATTGCCTGGACTGCAGGTACTCCTGCAACCGGGTTTTCGGATCTTTCTGGGTGTCCTGAATATCCAGGTTTGCCAAGCGCTGTTCAAACCAGCGTAACACCTGAGCCCGACAGGTATGAAAGTCACTGTCCAGATAAATGGCCCCGATAATGGATTCCACGGCATCGGCGAGAATGGACTCACGGCGGAAGCCACCACTTTTCAGCTCTCCCGAACCGAGCCTCAGATACTGGCCCAACTGAAATTCACGACCGATCTCCGCGAGGGTAACCCCCTTGACCATACGGGCCCGAAGCCGGCTCAACTGCCCTTCCCGGGCCTTCTCGAAATGAAGATACAGATACTCGGCGATCACCATGTTCACGATAGAATCGCCCAGAAACTCAAGACGTTCGTTATTCTGGTTGCCAAAACTGCGATGGGTTAGCGCCAGCAGAAGCCGCTCCGGTTCCTTGAACTGGTAGCCAATGCGGCGCTGAAGTTGGTCTAGGTCTGGTTGTGAACTCACTGGCCCTGAAACTCATACTCGTGCTGGAAGTGCACAACGGTGTCCACGTTCCGGAAGATGTTATTGCGAACCTCGTAATCCACCTTGATTACGACCAGTTCGCCATTTTTTTCAACGGAGATGTTCTTTGGATCAAAACCGTCAACGTTATTCACACTCAGGCGCTTGTTAATCAGGCTGCGCACCTGTGCCGGACCCATCTGTGACAGGCCGTCGGTACCATCCAGGCTTTCCAGAGCTTCCTGGATGGTAAAGTCATCCAGGTAGGCCGGCCCGATCTTGATCGCCAGAGTCAGCAGGCCACCAAAGAACAGAGCCATGATCATCATCGTCAAAGCGCCGCCCTGCTGCGTGTTCAGGCCTGCGGGATAGTGTCTTCTCATCGTCTTATACTCCGGAACCATCAGAATTATTGGATGCCACCCACCCGATCAAAAGATGGCAGACTTGTCAGTGATTTCCAGTGCATCCAGATGGCAAAGGCCTTGCCCACCACCATCTCATCCGGCACCGTGCCCCAGAAACGGCTGTCGTTACTGTTGTCGCGGTTATCGCCCATGACAAAGTAATGGCCTTCAGGAACAACCCATTCTCCCTCACCGGAACCGCTCACCCGCCCCATGGTCAGGTACAGATCATGTTCAACCTCACCCAACTGTTCCCGCCAGCGTTCCATGGGGGGCAAGCGCGCAACGAAATCCCGGGGAACCGGCTCATCATTGATGAACAGTTGCTTGTTGCGGTAACGAATATGATCGCCCGGCAGGCCGACCACCCGCTTGATGTAATTGGTGCTGCCATCCTCAGGATAACGGAACACCATGACATCACCCCGCTCCGGATCGCCGATCTCAACAATCTTGGTACCGGCCACCGGCAGGCGCAGGCCATAGGCGTACTTGTTGACCAGAATAAAATCCCCCACTTCGAGGGTCGGTAACATGGAGCCTGAGGGGATCTGGAACGGCTCGATCAGGAACGACCGAAGCACCAGGACTACCGCCAGCACGGGGAAAAATGAGCGGCTGATATCCACCAGCCAGGGTTCCCGGTCCTCGAACTCATCGGCTGATTCGTCTACCTGGCCACCCTGCTCTGCGCCGGCAAGCCGACGCTTTCTCAGGATCGCGATGTCCGCCAGCCAGACCGCTCCGGTCACGAAGGTCAGAACCACCAGTACCAGTGGAAAATCGATGTCCATCCAGGTGCCTTTTTAGTTATCCACTTTCAATACAGCAAGAAACGCTTCCTGAGGCACCTCGACATTACCCAGCTGCTTCATGCGTTTTTTACCTTCCTTCTGCTTCTGAAGCAGTTTCTTTTTACGGCTGACGTCGCCACCGTAACACTTCGCCGTTACGTTCTTGCGCAGGGCCTTGACCGTTACCCGGGAGACCACCTGGGTACCAATGGCAGCCTGAATGGCAATATCAAACATCTGACGCGGGATCAGCTCTTTCATCTTCTCGATCAACTGGCGCCCTTTGCGGTGGGACAGATCCCGGTGCACAATCAGCGCCAGGGCGTCGACACGATCCCCGTTGATCAGCACATCCAGGCGAACCAGGTTGGCACTCTGGAAACGGACAAAGTGGTAATCCAGTGACGCAAAGCCACGGCTGGCCGATTTGATCCGGTCAAAGAAGTCCATCACCACTTCCGCCATCGGCAGCTCGTAGGTGAGCTGTACCTGTGTGGACATGAAGTGCATGTTCTTCTGCACACCGCGCTTTTCTTCACACAGGGCAATGACATTACCGAGGTGCTCCTGGGGTACCAGGATGTTGGCCTCGACAATGGGCTCACGCATTTCTTCGATGGAACCAATATCCGGAAGCCTTGAAGGGTTGTCCACCGACAGAGTCTCACCCTGCTTGGTGACCACTTCATAGATTACCGTCGGCGCCGTAGTAATCAGATCCAGGTCGTACTCTCTCTCCAGCCGTTCCTGGATGATCTCCATGTGCAGCATGCCCAGGAAACCACAGCGGAAACCGAAGCCCAGAGCATCCGAGTTCTCGGGCTCAAAGAACAACGAGGCGTCGTTGAGGGTGAGCTTTTCCAGGGCATCCCGGAAATCGTCATAATCGTCGGCGCTGACCGGGAACAGACCGGCGTATACCTGGGGTTTCACCTTCTTGAACCCCGGCAGCATCGGGGTTTCTTCCGCAAACTTCTGGTGCACGATGGTGTCACCCACCGGCGCACCGTGGATGTCTTTGATCCCCGCAACAACAAAACCGACGTCACCCGCTTCAAGCACATCAGTGTCGGTGGGCTTGGGATTGAAGACACCGACCTTGTCGGCGTTCCAGGCTTTCTTGGTGGACTTGATAACGATCTTGTCGCCTTTACGCAGTACACCTTCGGTCACCCGAACCAGTGACACCACGCCCAGGTAGTTATCAAACCAGGAATCAATAATCAGTGCCTGCAACGGCGCGCTGCGATCACCCTTGGGGGGCGGAATCTTTTTGATCAGATCCTCGAGTACATCCTCAACACCCAGTCCGCTTTTTGCACTGCAGCGCACGGCATCGGAAGCGTCAATGCCGATAATGTCTTCAATCTCCGCCGCAACCCGCTCGGGCTCGGCCTGGGGCAAATCCATCTTGTTCAGGACCGGCACCACTTCAAGGCCTTGTTCGATAGCGGTGTAGCAGTTGGCCACCGACTGGGCTTCCACACCCTGACCGGCATCTACTACCAGCAGCGCCCCTTCACAGGCGTACAGTGAGCGGGACACCTCGTAGGAGAAATCCACGTGGCCCGGGGTATCGATGAAATTCAGTTTGTAGGTTTCCCCATCCTTTGCCTTGTAGTTGAGCGTGACGCTCTGGGCCTTGATGGTGATCCCGCGTTCCCGCTCCAGATCCATGGAGTCCAGGACCTGTTCGGCCATTTCACGGTCTGTCAGGCCACCGCAGATCTGGATAAAACGATCCGCCAGCGTGGATTTACCGTGGTCGATGTGGGCAATAATGGAAAAGTTACGGATTCGGCTCAGTTCAGTCACAGACAATGATTACTCATATAAGACGTAGGATTGAGCCCGGAGGGGCCGCTACCGGGATCCGGGAACGGCGTGATTTTACCGGTTACAGGCCGCCATTGCCATGATCAGGAAATAAGCGGCTTCTCGTACTGCCGGATCAGGAATCCGATCAGGGCATCTTCGTCCAGCGGATAGCTGAACAGATTGCCCTGGCACTGGGCGCAACCGGCGGATTTCAGGAACGTCAGCTGCTGTAGCGTTTCCACCCCTTCCGCCACCACCGTCAGGTGCAGCTTGTGAGCCAGGGCGATCACCGCCGACGCCACATCGGTGGCACTGACGTTGTAGGGAATGTCGCGAATGAAGCGATGATCTATCTTGATCACATCCAGCGGCAACTGCTGCAGCGCCACCAGTGAGCAGGAGCCGGTACCGAAATCATCCAGAATCAGGCACACGCCCAGGTCGTTCAGCGACACCAGCAGTTCCCGCAGCATTCTCGGATCTTCATTGAGCAACTCCGCCGGCATTTCCAGCTCCAGCCGCTCGGGAGAAACGCCCGTCTCGGTAATCACCCGCCGGATCATGTCCAGGAAGCCGGAGTCCGTCAGCTGCCGCACCGAGAAGTTCACCGCCATCTTCAGCGACTCGAACCCGGCCCGTTCAAGTGCCTGGACCTGGATACAGGCTTGCCGCAGCGCCAGCTCGCCCAGGCGGATAATCAACCCGGTTTCTTCCGCCAGAGTGATGAACTGCTGGGCCGAGACCAGGCCTTTTTCCGGATGATGCCAGCGCAGGAAAGCCTCCACACCGATCACCCGCTGAGTGGCCAGATCCACTTTTGGCTGGTAGTGCAGAACAAACCGGTCGCCATCGAGTGCCGTGGCCAGCTCTTCCTGCTGCAGCAAGCGACGGGCGGCCTGGATGTTCATGGCCGGCGTGAAGAACTGATACGTGTTGCGCCCCAGTTCCTTGGCGCGGTACATAGCCAGGTCGGCATATTTCATCAACGCCCCGGCATCTTCGCTATCGTGAGGGATCATGGTGATACCGATGCTGACGGTCACACCTACCTCATGGTCGTTCAGTCGAATGCGCTGGCACAGGCGCCGCAAAATGTTTTCCGCCACTTTGCCGGCGGCTTCAGAGCCGCTGATCCGGGACAACAACACCACAAATTCGTCGCCACCGAGCCGGGCCACAGAATCTTCCTCACGGACACAGCCTTCCAGCCATTGCGCGACCTGACGCAGAAGTTCGTCACCGGCATCGTGCCCCAGGGTATCGTTGATGCGCTTGAAACCGTCCAGATCAAGGAACATCAGGGCTGCCGCCTCGCCACTTCGGCGACTGCGACGAACCACGTGATTCAACCGATCCCGGAACAGCTGCCGGTTGGCGAGCCCGGTCAGTGGATCGTAGAACGCCAGCCGGTGCAGTTCGGACTGAGCCGCCTTGAGCTGGGTAAGATCGCGAAGGCTCAGAACCACACCGTTGACGCCAGGCACCGAGAGCATCGCGGTGAAGGTGCCTTCCATATCACGCCATTGGCCATCGGCATCGCGCACCCGGGCACGCACCACTGGCATCTGTTTGCCCGGGGAGGCCATGGACTCTTCAAAGCCTCTTTGCAGGTGCGACCAGTCATCCATGTGCACCAGCTTCTCGAATTCCAGGGCTTCCACCTTGTCCGGATCGAATCCCAGGATGTCACGACTGGAAGGGCTGGCATAGAGCGGGCGCCCACGACGATCCATGACCAGGGTGACGTTGGCTGCACCCTCAGTGATGGCGCGATAACGGCCAGCGCTGACCTGGGCAATCAGCCGGGAACGAATCAGGGCCAGCACGAACAGCCAGAGCAGCAAACTGATGGCCAGGCCAGAGCCGAGAACAATAGGAGGCCGTGGATCGGCGGCGAGATAATCAAACGCCGGCGTGGAACGGGTCTGCAGCAGCCATTCCCGGCCACCGTGTCTGATGGTCTGGCTCATTTCAAAGCTGAATTCGTTGTCCAGCGAACCGAGATTGGAGCCATACATCAGGGTATCTCGTGCCACCACCCCGCTGTCGTAAATGCGCACATCCAGAAATGGCGATATCAGGCCAACAATACCGTCGATCAGGTTGTTCATCCGGAAGGCACTGAACACGTACCCGGCCAGCATCATGCGGCGCTCGGCCCGGATCTCCGGAATCTCGCCGCCCTGGAACACCGGGTAGTACATCAGAAAACCGGCCTGGTCCTCGGCAACCGACTCCTGCACCAGCACAACCTTGCCGGTGACCGTCGGGATAGCGTCATCCCGGGCCTGCTCCATGGCGGTGCGGTGGATGGGGTCACTGAAAGCGTCATAACCCAGCGCCTTGCGATTACGCTCGGTGCCCGGCTCCAGATAAACCATGGGATAGTAGTAGGGCCCGGTACCCAGCGGCTTGACCAGATAATTGTAAAGCCCCTCCGCCCGAACCGAGGCAATGTGATCGGCCATTTCGCGGACACCAATACGCTCCACGTAGCCGATACCCTCAATGCCAGGGTAATAACGATTGATATCGACGTTGTCGACGTACTCTTTCCACTGATCGCGTGTGACTTTACCGGTGACAGCAAACAGACCGGCACTGCCGGCAAGAACCTGTTCGTAATTGAGCAAGCGTTCTTCAATCGCGGTTTTAAGCTGCAGGGACTGAGTGCGGAATCGGGCCTCGGTGCGATCTTCAACCAGCCGGATGGAGACCTGCCAAAGCAATACCGTCGCAACCACAGACACCAGGAATACCACCCAGGCTATCCAGGAATTGCGCAGCTTCAGCAACTGACGGAGGGGAAGATCCTTTTTGGTCATCATCGTGTTCGGCCCATTCCATGACCCGGTTTATTGTCGAATCCGGCGAGTATAACAAAAGTGTTCTTGAACCCACAGTTTGGCCGACCGTTGGCGCTGAGGTGTGGCCTACAGCTTGGTCGGTGCTACTGACACCCTTGGCAATTCAGGCTGGCTTGCGGAGGTTCAGACGGGAGCTACGGTCGCAAAGCGCCGTTCTTTCAATACACAACCCCATCGGTTCATTGCCTAATAATCCACGTTTGCTGCGTCTAGCGGAGAACCGCCAGGTTTCAGGGATTCCGAAAGAAAATCCAGCAGCAGCCTTATCTTCGGCGACAGATGACGGTTATGGGGATACACCGCCCAGATACCGTCATCGTCTTCCTGGTAATGAGTCAGCACCGGAATCAACAGCCTGGAATCCAGTGCGCTCTGAACGTAGTAATCCGGTAGCTGAACAATGCCAATCCCCTTGAGGGCGGCATCAAGCAGGGCCCTGCCACTGTCGCAACGGATGTTCCCCGTTACCCGCACGTTGCGCGGCTGGCCCAATTCCTGGAAGCGCCAGTAATCCAGGTTTCCCAGCAGGCAGTTGTGGTTCGCCAGTTCGGACAACGAGTGGGGCGTGCCATGCGTGGCGAGATAATCCGGCGAGGCACACACGTATAGGGTTCGGGATGCGAGACGCCGGGCCATCAAGGTCGAATCCTGCAGCTTTCCCATGCGCACGGCAAGATCGTACCCCTCAGCGACCAGATCCAGTGTCTGGTTGGTAAGCTTCATGTCCACGTCGAGTTCGGGGTATCGCAAAACGAAGTCATTGACCAGCGGCGCAATGGATTTCTCTCCATAGGTCACCGGGGCAGTCAGCCTTAGTCTTCCTCGCGGGACCAGCTGCATGTTGGTAATAGAGCGTTCCGCCTGCTCCAGGGCGTCTAGTACCTGCCGGCAGTGCTGGTAAAAGATCTGTCCGGCCTCGGTTACCGACACCCGGCGTGTGGTGCGGTAGAACAACCGGGTGGCTAAGCGGGCCTCCAGGGCACTGACCTGGCGGCTGACCTGTGCCGTCGACACGTCCAGTCGCTTCGCGGCACGCGTGAAACTCTCGGTTTCAGCAACCGCCACAAACTCGTTTACCCCTTCCCAGCGATACATGGTTTTCCCTTTTTGCTTTGCACCACCCGATTATTGCACACACGTAAAGGTGATTTGATAAAAACAGCGATTATCAATCAGAGGGCCACAAATACAATATGGCCTTCGTTTGGGCGTCCCGCCCTTCCTGAATGACCAATGGAGAACATTATGGCTGAGATGATCAAATCAAAAGCAGCAATTGCCTGGGGCCCCGGTCAGCCACTGTCGGTTGAAGAGGTGGACGTGATGCCCCCGAAAGCAGGGGAAGTAAGGATAAAAGTGATCGCAACCGGTGTATGCCACACCGATGCGTTTACCCTCTCGGGTGAGGATCCCGAGGGCAACTTTCCAGCCATCCTTGGCCATGAAGGCGGCGGCATTGTAGAGGCGATTGGTGAAGGCGTTACCAGCGTTGCCGTCGGCGATCACGTTATTCCCCTGTATACCCCCGAATGTGGCGAGTGCAAATTCTGCCTGTCCGGCAAAACCAACCTGTGCGGGAAAATCCGCGAAACCCAGGGCAAGGGGCTGATGCCCGATGGCACCAGCCGCTTCTACAAGGACGGCCAGCCCATCTATCACTACATGGGCTGCTCGACCTTCTCCGAGTACACCGTTCTGCCGGAGATTTCGCTGGCAAAGGTCAACAAGGAAGCCCCGCTGGAAGAAGTGTGCCTGCTGGGCTGCGGCGTAACCACCGGCATGGGCGCGGTCATGAACACCGCCAAAGTGGAAGAAGGCGCTACAGTGGCCATCTTCGGGCTCGGCGGCATCGGCCTCTCCGCGATTATTGGCGCGACCATGGCCAAGGCGAGCCGAATCATTGCCATCGATATCAATGACAGCAAATTCGACCTGGCACAACAGCTTGGCGCAACCGACTGCATCAATCCCAAAGACTATGACAAGCCGATTCAGGAAGTGATCGTTGAACTGACTGACGGTGGCGTGGATTATTCCTTCGAATGCATCGGCAACGTGGATGTCATGCGGTCCGCACTGGAATGTTGCCACAAGGGATGGGGCGAGTCGGTCATTATTGGCGTTGCCGGGGCAGGCCAGGAAATTTCCACCCGCCCGTTCCAGCTCGTTACCGGTCGCGTCTGGAGAGGATCCGCCTTCGGCGGGGTCAAAGGCCGTTCCGAGCTACCCGGCATTGTTGAACGCTACATGCAAGGGGAGTTCAAGCTGAATGATTTCATCACCCACACCATGGGCCTCGATGACATCAACGAAGCCTTTGAGTTGATGCACGAAGGCAAGAGCATTCGCAGCGTTATCCATTTCGACAAGTGATGGTGAGGGCGGCCCGCCACTTCGGCGGGCCGCCCCGCAACGGAGTGTCCAATGACCCTTGAAAACCTGAGCAGTAACAAAAGTTTTGGTGGCTGGCACAAACAGTACAGCCATCCGTCCGAAAGCCTTGGCTGCGCTATGCGCTTCGCCATCTACCTGCCACCGCAGGTTGCCAACGGACAGAAAGTGCCGGTGCTTTACTGGCTTTCCGGCCTCACCTGCACAGACGAAAACTTCATGCAGAAAGCCGGCGCCCATCGCGCGGCTGCAGAACTGGGCATGGCCATCGTGGCACCGGATACCAGCCCCCGGGGCGATCACGTTGCCGACGATGAAAGCTACGATCTTGGCCAGGGGGCGGGCTTCTATGTAAACGCGACCGAAAGCCCATGGCATCCCCACTACCGCATGTACGACTATGCTCTCAATGAGCTGCCTGCACTGATCGAATCTGTTTTCCCGGTAACGAATCAACGCTCGATTGCGGGCCATTCAATGGGTGGTCATGGCGCCCTGGTTCTGGCTCTGCGCAACCCGGCGCGGTACCAGTCCGTGTCGGCCTTCAGCCCGATCAGCAACCCGGTAAACTGCCCATGGGGCAAAAAGGCCTTTACTGCCTACCTGGGCAAAGACAGCTCGCGTTGGGCCGAATACGACGCCAGCCTGCTGATGCGGGATGCAACACAGTTCGTACCGGCACTGGTCGACCAGGGGGACGCGGATAACTTTCTGACTGATCAACTTCGGCCAGAGGCGCTTGCGGCCGCAGCCAGCACCAGCAATTACCCGCTGGAGCTCAATTTCCGGGAGGGCTACGACCACAGCTACTTCTTTATCTCGAGCTTTATCGAGCAGCATCTGCGATTTCATGGCCGACATCTGGGGTGTGGCTCAAATTATTGATATCGAGACAGACTGGGCGTAGGTTTTTCAGAGCAGTGGGAAATTGGCTCATATTGCAGCGGGGGGAGTGTTCGCTTTTGTTGAGTCTTGCCGGGGATGTGGACGTTCGCGAAGCGAATATTCAGACTAGGGGTAACGCCCGGCTCACGCGCCGGTTTGGAGCCGTGTAGCGGCGGAAAATCGGTCGCTGTGCAGCCGATTGTTATGTTTTCCCCAAAGTGCTAGATTGTGTATAGAGCTAGATATTTATACACATAGGTGCCATATGAGAACGAACATCGTCATTGACGACCAACTGATGGCCGAAGCCCTCAAAGCTTCCGGCTACGAAACCAAAAAAGAGGCCGTTGAGCAAGGCCTGAAACTTCTGGTCCAGCTTAGCAAGCAGCAGGAAATTCGAAAGCTGCGTGGCAAAATTAAGTGGGAAGGCGACCTGGATGAAATGCGGAGCGCCGGATGATACTGGTGGATACCAGCGTCTGGATCGACTATTTCAACGGAGTCAAGAACCCGCAGACTGACCTGTTGGATGCCTCAATAGTCCAAGGATCCGTCGCTATCGGCGACCTCATATTTCTGGAAATCCTGCAAGGCATCCGCAACGACAAACACTATCGTCAGACCAAACAGAGCCTGCTCTCGCTGGAACAGTATGAAATGTTTGGCAAAGACATGGCACTTGTTTGCGCGGACAATTATCGGGCACTCCGCAAAAAGGGCATCACAATCCGAAAAACTGCCGACGTCATCATCGCGACCTTCTGCATAGAGAAAGAGCTACCACTGCTGTTTCTAGATCGCGACTTTATCCCTTTTGTCGATCACCTTGGACTTGAGCCTGCTCTGAGAGAAACATAACGCCATGTCTTTGCGGCGGACCGGAGCGCCAGCGCAGGTGCGTCCGACAACAGCCGCTTGTTATGTGCTAAAGCTAACTTATCCATAGAAGTAAAAGATGTCTTTAATTAAAGCTTTCGATTCATCTGATGCTTGAGTATCGCTATGCTGACTTATCGTTGCCAGAAAGTGTTTAGCCGGGAAAGAGCCTCTTATTTTCAGTTGCTCAGAAATTTCACGGTGGATCTTGCTTCTAATAGCGGGATTTGAAATCGATTCTTCAATAATTTTTGAAAAGGCACTTAGAAGTTCATCATCGTTCATCAGAATTCCTCAACCGCAACTCTTTGAGCTGCCACATAACGAGGCTGTAGAAAAACCCGATTCCGAGTCATTCCAAAGGCCTGGTTCCTGTAATTTTTATCGCGGCCATCAACTGGCCGATTCCCGTGATTTCGATGTTCGGCCATCCGCTTCGGCCTTTTGGGGCTCCTGGATCCGGTATTGCTGGTGTCCAGCAGATGCTCGTCCGGGACTTCCACTCTCGGCATTACGCCACCATCCGCCCGTAATTCGCCAGCTTCTCAATATTGTGCACCAGGCAGTATAGCTGCCACTGGCCCTGCACCTTCTTTTTGCCCCGCAAACTGAAGCGATTCAGGCCCTTGTTCGTGCCGATGTTGCCGAACACTGGTTCCACCACCGACATCCGGTGACTGTAGATCTCTTTGCCTTGCGGACTGTCTACCCGGTGCTTCATCCAGTCGGTGTAGTTGGGCAGGCGCTTGTTCTCTATGGTGAACGAGACCTGCCTTCCTGAACCTTTGCGATGATTGGCGGACGCCGGATTCTGCATGCACTGGCGCTTCTTCGTGCAGTGCCGGCATTGCAGCAAACGACCTTCGAAATGCACCCGGATTTTGCCATTCTCGGCTTTGCGTTTGCCTTGGTAGCTAATGGCATTGCCTGCCGGGCAGATGCACGTCAGATTCACCGGATCGAACTGGAATTCACGGGCTGGGATGATGTCTTTCCGGCCCGTGGTTGGCTGGTTCTGATGGCGTTTGCCGTATTTGTCTTTCTGGTTCTGGAACTTCGGTGTCAATGGCCATTTATTTTGACCCACCTTTGGCCAATAAAATTGACCCACCCTTTATAGTCTAGCTTGTAACTTTCTGCTTCAGTCGATAGCTTTCTCCTCCCAACATAAAGATGTGTGAATGGTGGATGACCCGGTCAATGATCGGCACCGCCACGTTGTCGTCGTGGAAGAACTCGCCCCAGCTGGTGAAGTCCTTGTTGGTGGTCAGTATGATCGACCGGTATTCGTACAGGCTGTTGATCAGTTGGAACAGGTTATAGCGGGCCTGCCGAGTCATGGGCAGGTAACCCAGTTCATCAATGATCAGTAGATCGTATTTGGCCAAGGCGCTGACCCGCTTTTTCAGCTCACCCTTCATCTCGGCCAGTTCCAGCTCTTCCACCAGATCCAGGGCATTGCGGAACAACACCCGGTAGCCAGCTTCCACGGCTTTGTGGCCGATCCCGATGGCCAGGTGGGTCTTGCCCACACCCGGCGGGCCAATGAACACCAGGTTGTTCCGTTCGTCGAGGAACTGGAAGTCCAGCAAGGCATTGACCTGACGTTTGGTGATGGTGGTCTGGTGCCGGTAGTCAAAGCCCTCCAGGCGCTTCTCGACGGGGAACGCGGCCATCTTCCGGTTCCGACGGATACGCTTGTCCTGGCGCTGGATCAGTTCGTGTTCGGCAAGCCGGTCCGCGAAGCTGAGATAGGACATCTCGTTGGCTTCAGCCTCGGCCAGCAGGCTGGTCAGTTCGTCGGCGGCCGCGCTCAGGCGCAGACTGCGGTAACGGGACACGGTCTGTTCAAGCTGGCTCATGGGTCACCCCCTGGCCACTGGAGTGGCCAACACGGCGGTAAGCACTTAGGTCCAGTGCTTCCTTGGGTTCTGGCAGAGGTTCCGGCTGCCGCTCCCGGAGAACGGCGGCCTGGGCCGCTTCAAGGTAGCTTTGCAGCCGTGTGGCGGTCATGCCACGACGCTCTGCCAGCGTCGTGATCAATGCCGGATCCACGGGTGCATAGCGCTTGAGCAGGTCACGGGTAGCCACCAACTGATCCTTGTAGATCTTGGGCTCGGAACGCTTGAGTTGCTGGCACAACCGTTGCCCGACTTCGCTACCGATCATCTCATTGATCTTGCTCTCAAGGGTGGCCACCCGCTCGGCATGATCGCGGTAGTGATGGGTGTTCTTGATCACCTTGCCTTTATCGGAACACAGCGTATGGCTGGCAATGACGTCGCCTGTGTTCAGGTCGCTGATATGGAGTTGGCCGCCGGACTCCAGAACGCCCACCCGGGCCTGCTGCCAGGCCATGGGCACAGAGTACTTGTTGGCCTTCCAGGCGATCAGGCCGGTCTTGTCGGCCCGACGTGTCTCGTGGGCCACCGGCTGCACGCAAGCTGGTGACAGATAGGCCTCCAGGTGTTCTCGCTCATCCCGTTCGAAGCGTTCCCTGGGTGGTTCGCCGGTGGTGCCGTGGATGCGGACATTGGCCACGCTCTCAACCCAGTCCTGCACGTGCTGGCGCACGTGTTCCTGATCCCGGAAGACTTCACCGTAAAGGCAATCCTGCTTGACGTACTTCACGCCGGCTTCCACCTTGCCCTTACTCTCCGGATCGTAGCCTTCGCAGGCATGGATCCGGAACCCTGCCGTGGTGGCATACTCATGGAACCGTTGATTGAGGCTCAGCTCCCGGTACTGCTCGTTGATCACCACCAGCTTGGTCTGATCGTAAACGCACTCCTCGGGCAGGCCGCCGAAGTAACGCAGGGCTTCGTCATGGAGCTGGATAAAGGTCTGGGTATCCAGCGGCCGGAAGGCCAGACCCACGTACATCAACCGCGAGTAAGACAGCACGAACACCACAAAATGCAGCGTGCGTTCTTCGCCACTGATCAGCACGCCTCGCAACTCACCGGGGTCCACCTGGCACTGAACACCCGGCACATCGTCCAGAATGGGTTCGTAGTAGCGCATCTGGGCCGAGGCCACTTCCTCCTTGAGCGCTCGCACATAGCGGCGAAGGGAGCGATCTGAGGCCGGTAAGTCGCCGACCTTTGCCTGAAGCTTACGGGCAATCTTGACGGCGCTGAGCTTGGGAAATTGCTTGAGCAAATGCACCAGGTACTCCCGGTGATCGTCGAGGCGCTTAGTGCGTGAGGGATCTTCAATCTGTTCCGAAATTGCGTTCTCATCCATCCGCAGATACTTGCGGACGGTATTGCGGGACAGCCCCAGTTCCTGACTGATGGCGCGGATCGACAATCCTTTACCGTTATCGTGCAGTGCCTTGATCTTGTGTATCACAACCCACTCCTTCACTGACATGCCCCCGGCCATCAATAAAAGCGGGGGACAGTAGCTGGTTCTGTGGCCTGACGGCCACCCGGGGGTGGGTCAAAATTAATGGCCAGTAGTGGGTCACTTTAATTGGCCATTAACATTCGGGTCGCGACTGCGGAATTTGTTATCGGGCACGTAGCCGTTGATCTGCCGTTCGTGCAGGTACTTCATGTTGGCTTCATTGGCGAAGCCGGTGTCGGCCGTAACGACGGTGCCTTGCTGGTAAATGTTGTCGGCGATACCCAGCTTCCTGAACCGAGCTTCGACACTCTCCAGCACCGGTTGCAGGGTGTGGTGTTCCTGGCCTTCGCCAAAGGCCTGGGCGTCGATGATGATCTGGTGTTTCTTGTCCACCGTGGCCACGCCGTTATAGCCCTGGATCGTGCCCTTGCTGGTGGTCATTTTGGCGCTTTCGTTATCGGTGAGGTTGCTCTTCACTTCCTTGTTCCGTTTCCCCCGGCCCATCCTTGGGCGGTTCGTCTTTAGGAAGCGGTCGACTTTCTTCGCGGCCTCATCCAGGGACAGGATGGTTTTCGCTCGTCGGATGTTCCGGTCCAGTTCGGCTTCGGTCTCCGCCTCGTCCCGTTCGTAATGGGCCTTCAGGTGATGGCGAACCAGGCGTCGCAGCTTGGCGCGCTTCTCTTCCAGTTCCTTGAAAGTACCGGACCATTCTTTGGCCGTGTTCGAGGACATCTTGCAGCCGTCGATGGCAAAGAGTTCGTTGCCCAGCAGGCCCTGGTCGTGACAGACCAGCAGTACCTGCTCGAACAGTTCTTCGATCGCATCCGAGTGGCTACTGACGAACTTGGCCAATGTGGTGAAGTGCGGAACGGTGTCGCAGGACAGGGCCTTGAAGATGATGTTGGTCTCGCAGCACCACTGCATCTCGCGGCTGGAGGTGATGCCCTTGGAATAGGCGAACAGAATGATCTTCAGGAGGATGGCCGGATCATAGGCTAGACGGCCGGTGTCTTCGTTGCGGTATTTGGGGTGGAATACCGACAGGTCCAGCTTGTGCTCAATCAGGTAGTGCACTGCGTGTTCGAAGGTCCCGGGCTGAAGCTGTTCCTGGTAGTTGATCACGACCATGGCATCCTGGTCGTAGTTGTAAAGCTTGAAGCGAGGCATCTGACCACTCCTTGTCCGTTTGCCTGATGCTATCAAAACCGAGGGAGATTTCGGGGTTTTTCTACAGCCTCAACGCCAGCCAGCATGCGCGGCTTTGTAGTGGAGGCGAAGCCGCAACGGAAAAGCCGTCGCCGTGCCTGGCCTTGTTAGAAACTTTGACCTCCGACCCATGGTCAGTAATTCTTGAGTTCTGGGAAACCAAAAGACGCGAAGCCTGTGTAATCTGGATAAATCGTCGAATGTTTGTATCCAAACATCTTCGCCAATCTCTGACGAATATCCTTTTTCGCATCAGCCTTAATGCGAAAGGTATACAGGGCCCCACTGTTCGCACCTTTGCCGGCTTTTGGCTCAAAGACATGAGGGCGCATTGCAAGGCAGCACGCCTGTCTTCCCTCATTAATTTTCCACCAACCATCTTTAAAGTCGGGTGTCTTCGGAAACTGAAATTTCTTACCGTCCGGCTTATTCGTAGCAGGCACACCACCAAACAGGAAGCCTCCATTTTGGGCCGAGATCCGGGCATCCAAATTAGCGGGTTTCCATGCAAACACTGAGGTAGTCCACTCTTTCTTCGAAATAGATTCGCCCTCCCCATGTTTCCAAGGACGGCTTAAATCGTCTTCCCAGCTTCGATACTGGTCATTTTCGTTGATTAAACGATCTGTCACGTCGAATGCGAAAAGCCGAGCATCGGAGTCTTCGCTAACGACTTTCCCGTTGCTCCATTTCTCCTCAACCGCGAACCAAGCCCCCACCCAAGCATTGAAGGTGATATCAATCAGCCGTGTTGGAGACCCATAGTGCTGTAACATCGCCAACTGGTTGAGTATTGAAAGCCGCCCAGTTGCAGCAGATGAGTGCAACCCCCAGCGATGAAGTTCAACCAAGATTTTTGATTCTGTAGAGGAAAGGTCTTCTTCATCAACCGCTTTATTTTTGGTTAGTGACAGCCTCCGATACAAAGAGCTATGGAGTGCCCATCCGGCATCAATTTGGCCTCGCCATGCAAATTTTACGTCCCGGTCGGCGGCATGCCTCATGACTGAATTAATCTTTTCAACAAGCTGATCAAATGACTCGATACTGACCTCAAATGGCCTCCAGAACTCTTCGACATCCATACTCAAAACTCACCATTCTTGTTTCTAACGCAGACCTTTGCGGCAATTTTGGAGCCGCAAAGCGGTGGAAAAATTGTCTGCCAACAGCGTCTTGTTAGCTATAGAATTTGTAAAGCCCTAAATAAGCCCCGGTGAACGATAATATTCTCATTCATATTAAGTCGAGCTTCCTTGTCCTTATACCTGAAAACTTGGTGTGTTTTCTGTTTTGGAGCATTACCGATAACGCTAAGGAGACTCTGAATAAGTCTCGAAATCAGCGATAATACGGCCATCGCCAACTGCATAGGATTCGTTGCCGCCATGGATCAGATGACCTTCTCCGAAGCCGAGTACCAGAACAAGAAGCGTAAGACCCGCCGCGAGATCTTTCTGGAACGGATGGACAAACTGATTCCGTGGAAGCAATTGGAGAAGAAGGTAGCCCGTTATTACCCCAAGGGCCAGAACGGTCGGCCTCCGTATCCGCTCTCTGCCATGCTGCGAGTTCACTGCATGCAGTTGTTCTATAACCTGAGCGACCCGGCGATGGAGGATGCTCTTTATGAGATCGAGTCCATGCGGCACTTTGCCGGTCTGAAGCTGGACCGCCTGCCGGACGAGACCACCATTCTCAACTTCCGGCATTTTCTGGAGCAGCACGGTCTCGGCAAGGCGCTGTTTAAAGAGGTGAACAAACACCTGGAGAAAAACGGCCTGATGCTGCGTGAAGGCAGCATCGTAGATGCGACCATTATCTCCGCCCCCAGCTCCACCAAGAACAGCACCGGCAAGCGCGATCCGGAAATGCACCAGACCAGGAAAGGCAACGAGTGGCATTTCGGCATGAAGATGCACATTGGTGTTGACGACACGCTGGGCCTGATCCATAGCATCGATACGACTGCGGCCAACGTTCATGACATCGTGCCCACCGACAAGCTGCTGCATGGTGAAGAGCAACGAGTCTTCGGTGATGCCGGTTATCTTGGTATTCAAAAGCGGGATGAACATAAGCACCGTGAAAACGTCTCCTGGTTCATTGCCAAACGGCCTGGCACCCGGAAAAAGCTGGATAGCGACAAGCTGAAAGCCGAGAAAATCAAAGCCAGTGTTCGTGCCAAAGTGGAGCATCCCTTCCGCTACATCAAACAGGTCTTTGGTTATGGCAAGGTCCGCTATCGGGGCCTTGCCAAGAACAACAACCGGCTGCACTTGCTGGCCGCATTCAGCAACCTGCTGATTGGTGAAAAATACATGCTGGCGTAGGGCCAGTGTGCCCGTTTTCCGCCAAAATGGCGGGAAACAGGCAAAAAACAAACAAATAACAGGAGAATAGTGTCTGAAATTTGGAATTTTTGCCGGCTCAAGCCAAGATCGACAAAAATCAGCGGTTATTCAGACCTTCCCTAGCTCTTCTAATAAATCTTCACTCACTTAATCACCCATTTTGTGTCGAATATTGAGAATTTCACGGATAGCTAACAGCTTATTGGTTTGAATTCTTATTAAACCGCAACGCCACCACCCCGTCCAAAACTGAGTCACGGCCCGGATAATCTCGACTTTTCAAACCCTTACCATCCGGCTCCCAAGCGCTTTTCCTGTCTTGCTTCTGTGAAAAGTTTGCAAGCAAGTTATTGTTGCACGTTTCTGCAAGTGAACTCCAAAAGGCCAAAAATTTCCGTCTCTAAATCAATGGGCTACTAGGGTGCTCTGTGAAAAGTGTGCGGCCTTATGCAAATCAAACCGCAGAATTTTTGGCATTCCCGAGGCTTTTTCATTATAACTGTATACATATACAGCACTCAGACACGGAGGGGCGACTGTGTCAAAATCACCGTTTCTGCAATCGGTTCGCACAGAAATCAGGACGAAGCAGCACAGCTATCGAACAGAGAAAACCTATCTCTACTGGGTCCGCCAGTTCATTCTGTTCAATGACAAGAAGCACCCTGAGGTGATGGGTAATCGCGAAATTGAGCGTTTCCTGAATCATCTCGCCGTAAATCGAGGGGTCAGCCCCGCCACCCAAAACCAGGCACTCTGCGCCATAATTTTCCTTTACAAGAATGTGCTGAAAAGGGAGATCGAAAACCTGCACTACAAGATGTCGAAGACTCCTCGGCGCATACTTTTCGCCACGCTTTTGCCACCGAGCTACTGAGATCGGGAAGTGATATCCGAACGGTCCAGGAAATCCTCGGCCACAGCGATATTCGGACGACTGAAATCTACACCCACATTATTGGCGATCGAAGAGCTGGAACAGTTAGTCCATTTGATCGTTTGCCGGGTTCTTGAGAAATGACCAAGCGCCCAACCAAGGCAGAAAGAGCCGGGGATCTCTGAGGCCATCCGAATGTTCGCTTTTGTTTAAAAAGCGGCTTAATCGTTAATGACAGAAATTCCGGGTCGACTTGGCGGGCACAAAGCATCGAATGGCTTTTATAGTGCTCGCCCAAAACGGACAAACTAAGGCTTGAAAACCAAAAGCCCCCGAACGTGTCCTGACACGCCGGGGGCCCAATTTTACTTGAAATGTGGTTATCGACTCAGGGCTTCATGACCAGATAGATTGCCCGACCCTGCCTTACAATCCGGACCGAAACCGCCCGGTTTTCCGGCAAGTCGCGGACCACCGACCGGAAGTCCTCCACCGAGCGAATCTGCTGGCGGTTGATCTCGGTAATGATGTCCCTGGCACGAATACCAGCCTCAAACGCCGGGCCACGATCTACGCCAGCGACTACAACACCGCCTTCCACGCCGATGGAGCGAGCAGTCTCGGGAGCCAGTGGCTCAACGGACAACCCAAGCGGTGCGCCCGCGCTATTGTCGCGGCTACCGGTTGAGGGCTGGGCAGCGTCATCGCCGTCTTCCGGCAACTTGCCAATTTCCACGTCGAGGGTGATTTCATCACCACCTCGCAACACGGTCAGGCGCGCCGATTCACCCACCGGTGTACGGCCAACCATGGGCGGCAGGTCAGAGGACAACTGAACATCCTCGCCATTGTATTCCAGCACAATATCACCGGCCTCAAGGCCACCCTTTTCCGCCGGTGAATCCGGCATCACTTCGGCAATCAACGCGCCGCGGGGACGGCGCAGCCCGAAACTCTCGGCCAGATCCCGATTCACTTCCTGAATAAGCACGCCCAACCAACCCCGGGCGACGGTACCTTTGTCACGGAGCTGGCGGAATACGTTCATGGCATCATCAATCGGAATGGCGAACGACACCCCCATGAAGCCGCCGGAGCGGGTGTAAATCTGGGAGTTTATGCCCACCACTTCACCTTCCAGGTTGAACAGCGGGCCACCGGAGTTACCGGGGTTAATGGCAACGTCGGTCTGGATAAACGGCACGTAGTTTTCGGATGGCAGCGAGCGGCCCAGAGCACTGACAATGCCCGCCGTCACCGTGTAGTCAAACCCGAATGGCGAGCCGATCGCGAAAACCCATTCGCCGACTTTCAGATCCCGGGAACGTCCAACGCTGACCACCGGCAGGTCTTCACCATTCTCGATTTTGAGAACCGCCATATCCGAGCGGGGATCGGTACCCACGATAGTGGCGGAAAATTCGCGGCGGTCATTCAGGCGCACAATCACTTCATCGGCACCCTCAACCACGTGATTGTTGGTCAGTACGTAACCATCCGCTGACACAATAAAGCCGGAGCCCATGCTCCTGCGCGGCTGCTGCGGCCGAGGGGAACCACCAAAAGGAGACTGCGGGCCGCGGAAGAAATCCTGAAGGAAAGGCGGCAACTGCTCCAGTTGCCTTTCATCAAAAGGGAGCCCATGGAAGCCAGAGCTCTGGCTGCCCGGATCCGTCGTAGTGCTGATATTCACCACCGCACTGGAGTTATCTTCCACCAGCTCAGTGAAATCCGGCAGGCCTCTGGCTGCGACGCCCTGGCTCCAGAATACCGACACCATGGCAGCCAGCATCAGCAGAACGCCCAGCATGGCCCCGGGCCTGGCCAGGGAAGGCATACGGGCAGCTTCTATATTTTTTTCTGGCATGTAGAACCCCCTGATTTTACTTGCGTTTATAGAGCTATTCTGGGGCTGGGGCGTGAATTTTCAACTTAAAAAACGGTAGGGATCATGGACATGTCGAGGATGGAATTGTCTTTATCCTCAACAACCGCGGCTGGTAGCGATCACCGGCCCCGGCCTGCCAACGCTGCACCAGCCAGAACCCGACGCCCAGGCCTGCCACCGCTCCGGCTATGGCGCCCAGGTCTGACCCCGCGGCCCAGGTGTGCGCCATCACACTGGCAAGCACCATCAGCACCAACGGCAAACCATAAATAATCAGCGAGGCATTCAGCAGCGACTGTTCATCCAGACCGATGACCACTTCATCCCCCACCCGGGCGCCCACGGAATTATCTACCAGTACCTGGTTCGCCCGGCCACCGGAGACCGCAGCCAGGGCTCGCTGCCCGCAGCCCGAGCGGGCCGAGCAACTCTGACAGGCACTGGTTCTTATCGTCTGAACCCAGACCTGATCACCCACCAGGGCCACGACTTTACCGGTTTCCGTGATCATGACCCGGAGAGCTCAGCTACGAAATCATCATCCACTTCCACGGCATCTGCCACCTTTCGTGCAGTGCCCGGCGGAATTTCACCAACCACCGCTATCAGGAAGGGGCGATCAGAGACCATGACTTCGCGCATGTAGATGGTGGTTGCCCCTATACGGGAAGCGCCTGTCGGCATTTTCAGCCGCCCGACAGGCTCAACAAATACGGAAAACGCAGCCAGGCCATCGGAGAACGCCACGGCCTTGCCACTGCCCGAACGTGGTGCAGCCGCCGGCACAAAGCCCTCCGGCTGCCAGGACAGAGTCCAGCCATTCATCCGGCCAACAGATGACTCCTGTTTCCGGCCATCGTCCAGGGTACGGCTAATCTCACGACCACGGGTCTGAACCTCGAGTTCCTCGTCGGAAATATCGTCAGTGATCTCAAGATCGGTGAACTGAAAATGCTCCAGTACCTCACCGTTTACATCCCGCACCTGGCTCTTGACCAGTAGTCCCGTCTCTTTTTCCAGCCAGAGGCGGTGGCTGTAGCGATCATCATCCCGGGCCCCGAGCGCCACGATCACCACATCGTAGCCGGCGACCCGGTCTTCACCCGCCAGTTCAGGCAGATACCAGCGGCCAAACGGCATCAATTGACTGGTAAACGCTTCTGCGAACGGGCCCGAAGGTATCACCTCGTCCAGCCGAACCCTGCCCCTGTCAGGCAATACACAGACCACGTTCATGCCTTTACGGACGATTTCACCACTGCCGCCGTCCTGCATCACCAGGCGTTCCTCAACACGCCCGTTCCGGTAACGGTGGGCAATGCGCATGGAATGTACCTGATCGCCCCGGGCATAAACAAAGACCCCGCGGTACGAAGTCATGTTGAGTGCAGGGCCAAGCCGCTCCAGCCAGGCCATGGCCGCCGGAGCTTCACCGCTTTTCGTTGTCTCGCTGGCCAACTCGGCCCTCACCGGATTGATCAACAGGCACAGCAGAGCCACAAGAGCGACAACCGCTCCGAATACCGACCTGCTGGATACCCGGTTATTCATAAACCCATGCTCCCGGCTCAATAGTTACCACTGGCGCTGACCAGGCGGGCGTAACCCACCGAGCCACGACCTGCACCCACGCTGTTGTGCTGGGCATGCTCAAGCAGGTACTGACGCATCTGGCGCAACTGGTCTTCGTCCAACCGCTGCAGTGCCACTTCCTCAACCGCCGCCGACAGCGTTACCGCAGAGGCTGAAGGCTCGGCACTGCCGCCGGCCAGTGCCTGAACAGATACTCCGGTGCGGGTATCCCAGCCGGCTCCGGCACCGAAGCCCACAATCAGCGCCATGAACACCATGGCGGCCACCGGCCAGCGCCAGACCGACACCCTGGGCACCTCCACCGGCGACCGGGCCTGTTCTGAGCGAGCATGGCCATCGAGCGCTTCCCTCACCGCGCCGGCAACATCAATACCATCGGCAGGACCGTGCTGCTCGTGCATCAGATCACGTATCTGCTGCCATCGCTGCCACTGGCCGCGCACGTCCTCCTGGTTGCCATGTGACAACAACCGACGAACCGATAGCTCATCGGCCTCGTCATCCATCATCGAAGACAGTGTTTCTCTGAGACGCTCATCCATAGGATGCAACCTCATTCACGTTACTGACTGATCAAGAAACGGGCCAAGGTGGCGATCCACCGAGTCCCGCGCCCGGAAAATTCTTGAGCGCACGGTACCTATGGGGCACTCCAGTATCCGGGCAATATCTTCATAACTCAGGCCATCGTATTCCCTGAGCAGGAACGCCGACCGCAGTTCCTCCGGCAGGCTGGCAATGGCTTCCGCAAGAGCTTTCTGCAACTGCTCCCTCTGCAGCAACCGCTCCGGCGAGGCCGGGTCACGCAGTCGGCCGCCATCGTCAAAGTTTTCCGCATCGGTGACATCCGCCGATCCCTGAGGCCGCCTGCCGCGGGCCTCAAGGAAATTCTTGGCGGTGTTTACGGCAATCCGGTACAACCAGGTGTAAAACGCGCTGTCGCCGCGAAAGCGATCGATCGCGCGGAAGGCTTTGACAAAGGTTTCCTGAGTCAGATCCATGACTTCCTGGCTGTCGTAGACATAACGGCTGATAATAGACGCGACCCTGGACTGGTATTTCACCACCAGCAGATCGAAGGCCGCACGATCTCCGTTCCGGACCTTGCGAACCAACTGCAGATCCGTCTGGCTATCGGACTGCTCACCGGGTTTCCAGTCATTTTCAGGCGTCATGGACGAAGCAACAGAAAGTCCTGTTTTGGGAGCCAGTGGTCTGGCCTCGATACGAGTGGCTTGTGTCATTGGGCTGTTCCAGCGTTCGTTCACTAACCCTTGATGCAGACCGCACCCGGCTGACAGGGTTATCCGTTAGCCCAAATAGACAGCAAGCGTAAAGTTTAGTTCAATACACGTCCACATTATGGCCCGCGACCACGACTCAATGCCACAGTCCTACGAATACGATGTTCTGATCATCGGCAGCGGCGCTGCCGGCCTTACCGTTGCGCTGAATCTTCCGGAGCACTTGCGGGTTTGCGTCATCAGCAAAGCCGATATCAGCTCTGGCGCCACCCTCTGGGCCCAGGGAGGCATCGCTGCGGTTCTGGACGATACCGATTCCGTAGAGAATCACATACAGGACACCCTCAACGCGGGCGGCGGTCTGTGCCACGAGGATGCGGTCCGCTTTACCGTGGAACACAGCAAGGAAAGCATCAAGTGGCTGATCGACTCCGGCGTGAAGTTCACCAGGCAGGACGATGGCGAGGACTACCACCTCACCCGCGAAGGCGGCCATAGCCATCGCCGGATTATCCACGCCGCCGATGCCACCGGCCACGCGGTTTCCACCACCCTGGCGAGCCAGGCCCAGGCCAGGCCGAATATTGACCTGAAAGCCGGCCGGGTGGCTGTGGACCTGATTACCAACCGCAAGCTTGCGCTTCCCGGCAACCGCTGCGTCGGCGCCTACATCCTGAATCTCGAAGACAATCATGTGGAACTGTTTCGAGCCAGGTTCACCGTCATCGCCACCGGCGGCGCCTCCAAGGCGTATCGCTACACGACCAATCCGGACGGCGCTTCCGGAGATGGAATTGCCATGGCCTGGCGAGCCGGTTGCCGTGTTGCCAACATGGAGTTCAATCAGTTCCACCCCACCTGCCTGTACCACCCGCACGCCAAGTCCTTCCTGATTACCGAGGCGGTTCGGGGCGAAGGTGGCGTGCTCCGGCTGCCGGACGGCAGTCGGTTCATGGACCGGTTTGATGAACGGGCGGAACTCGCGCCCCGGGACATTGTTGCCAGGGCCATTGACCATGAGATGAAGCGCCTGGGCGCAGACCACCTGTTCCTGGATATCAGCCATAAGCCGGCCGACTTCATCAAACAGCACTTCCCGACCATTTACGAAAAGTGTCTGAGCTTCGGGATCGACATTACCCGCGAACCGATTCCCGTGGTGCCTGCTGCCCATTATACCTGCGGCGGAATTGTCAGTGATGAACGGGCGCGTACCGACATCAACCAACTCTATGTCGTTGGCGAAGCCGCCTTCACCGGCCTGCACGGCGCCAACCGCATGGCCAGCAACTCGTTGCTGGAATGTCTGGTCTATGGCCGGGCCGCGGCTCAGGACATCACCCGCAGGGAGGCTGACATTCCACCACCACCGTCAGCCCCGGACTGGGACGAAAGCCAGGTGCGGGACTCCGACGAAGACGTCATCATCTCCCATAACTGGGACGAACTTCGGCACTTTATGTGGGACTATGTCGGCATCGTCCGAACCACCAAACGCCTGCAGCGGGCGAAACACCGGGTTGATTTGCTGTCCCGTGAAATCGGCGAGTTTTACAGTAACTACCGGGTCTCCAATGACCTGATCGAACTGCGCAACCTGGTCACAGTCTCCGACCTCATCATCTGCTCGGCACTGCAACGCAAGGAAAGCCGAGGCCTGCATTACACACTGGATTAT
Source organism: Marinobacter sp. MBR-105 (assembly GCF_053628895.1). Lineage (NCBI taxonomy): Bacteria > Pseudomonadati > Pseudomonadota > Gammaproteobacteria > Pseudomonadales > Marinobacteraceae > Marinobacter > Marinobacter sp. MBR-105. Next base: position 60,623 of record NZ_JBRJHG010000004.1, read on the forward strand.
CCGGGCCTGCTGAATGACGCCCAGGATACCGTGCTGGTGCCGACGACTTACCGCACCCCGTCTCCCTGAGACCGGGCCTTACTCCGTTTCCAAAGGCAGAATCCGTTATGTCCGAAACCAATACTTCTCAGGATCACACTGAATTTCATCGCCTGTGGTGGCACAGCCGCCGCGGCATGCTGGAACTGGACGTTCTGCTGCTCCCGTTCCTTGAAGAGGTATACCGGGATCTTTCAGCGGAAGACCAGGCCCGTTACCGCAAGCTGTTAAGTTGCGAGGATACGGACATGTTCGAGTGGTTCATGCAGCGCAGCAAGCCGGAGGACCCGGATCTTCGTCACATCGTTGACATGATCCTGAACCGTGTCCAACCCGATTGAACTGAACCTGTCGCCCTCCAGGGCCGCGGGTATTTGCGCCAGCCTGCCCTGGCTGGCGCTGTCTGCTGTACTACTGGCAATCAGCCTGTCCATCACCCCGCTGGCACTGGTGTTGTTACCGGTTTCCCTGCCTCTGGGCTGGCAGGAATTCCGTCGTTGTGGCCGGCTCCGTGGAGCCAATGCCATTATCAGCCTGACCACTGACGACCAGCATCTTCGATGCCAGCTGGCCAATGGCCAGGAAGTTACCGCCAGAGTTTGCGGCTGCAGCTCGCTCGGTGCATCCTTTCTGATCTTGAAAGTAGAGTCCGTTGTCACCAGATCAGACACCATGACCGCGATCCTGCTCAGTCCATCCCGGCTATGTCGTGGCAATGTTTCCGAACAGGCATTCCGTCGGCTGCGCATGTGGCTCCTTGCAGGGCCAGCAGCTATTTCACGGTGAACCCCCGATTCCATCCGGAGTTTTCGATGACTAACGCCAATACCGAAACGCCAGCCAATCCCACTTACGAGGGTTGGGCTCATCTGACCGACCGGGTTCTGGCCAGAATCAGCGGGCCGGGTACCGACAAGTTTGTCCAGGGCCAGTTCAGCCAGAGTGTGGACGAAGTCACTGCCGGACAGTCGCTCAGGGCAGCAGCCTGCACCCCGAAGGGCAGGGCCTACTGCATTACCCGACTGGTCCGGGATGGCGAAGACTTGCTGCTCAGCCTCGAGCGGGAGACCGCAGAAGACACCGTTCAGCACCTGAACAAGTACCTGATGCTGTTCCGGGGCACATCGCTTGCCGTTCTTGACGCAGGCCGGATCACCGGTCTGCTGGGGATCGAGACCGCCCGACAGGTTGCCGGCGCGGCCACAGACGAACTGACCCGCCCCGGTCAGGTGTTAAGTACCGATAACGGGTACCTGATTCGTGTCGAAGATGACAGCAACCACCTCGCTCGCTTCGAACTCTGGCAAACCGATGCCCAGCCTTCGTTGCCGCCCACCTCCGAACTTTCCATGCCGACCTGGCAGGCCTCGGAGATCAGCGCCGGCGTACCCTGGCTGACCGAGGCAACCCGGGAAGCCTATGTTCCCCAGATGCTCAACCTTCAGCATCTGCAAGGCATTCACTTCAAGAAAGGCTGTTACACCGGACAGGAAGTGATTGCGCGGATGCATTTCCTCGGCCAGTTAAAGAAAAGCCTGTTCCGGGTCGCTTTCTCCGGCACTGATGCCGCCCCGGCACCCGGTACCCGCCTGATCGCCGATGGCAGTGCCGTGGGCGAGGTGGTTAACTCAGTACTGACTGGCGAGCAGCAGGGGGAAATGCTGGCGGTGATCCGACATGACGCGGCCAGCAAGCATCTGGGCGTAGACGGTCATGAGGGCCTGCAACTTGAGGTGCGGCCGATACCCTATCCGGTCCCTGAACGAGAGAAAGCCGAACAGCCGGATACATAAGTTGACAGGAAATACCGGAAAAATTTGCTATAAATTAAAACACATACCGGTTTTATCCCCGTACGTGGGATGCCTCCAGACAAGTGGAACCTAACTGACCATGGCCAATATTGTTGAAACCATCAAGTCTGACCTGACGGCTGCCATTGAAAACGACAAGCTGGTACTTCCAACCCTGCCTGAGGTAGCGCTTCAGGTGCGGGAGATTGCCGAGTCCGAAGACTCTGCCATTGCCGATCTGGTGAAGGTCATCAGCAACGATACGGCGCTCTCGGCGCGCATCATCAGGGTGTGCAACAGCCCGCTGTTTCGCGGCAGTCGCGCCATCGAAAACCTGAACATGGCGGTCAGCCGGCTGGGTATGGCTTACACCAGTAATCTGGCCATGGGGCTGGCGATGGAACAGATGTTCCAGGCCACGTCAGACATGATCGACAAGCGCCTGCGTGCCACCTGGCAGACCAGCACCGAAGTGGCGGGCGTGTGCCATGTTCTGGCGCAACATTACACCCGCCTGAAGGCGGATCAGGCAACGCTGGCTGGCCTGGTGCACCTGATCGGTATTCTGCCGATTCTGCGTTATGTGGAGGATCAGGATATCCAGATCAGCAGCATCATGCTGGACAATGTGATTGATGAGCTGCACCCGCGTATTGGCTCTATGATTCTGAAAAAATGGGATTTTCCGAAGGAACTGCAGAATGTGCCTCTGGAATATGCCAACTTCCAGCGTGAGGTGCCGGCAGCAGATTATGCCGATCTGGTGATGGTGGCCAACCTGCAGCTGGTTGCCGGGAGTGATCACCCCTGGAACGAGATGGACTGGACGAAGATTTCTGCGTTCGATCGGCTGGGACTGGATCCGAATATCGATATGAGCGAGGAAGAGGATCTGAATGCGCAGATGGAAGCAGCTATGGCGCTGCTTCAATAGGTTCCGGCTTTCTTCGGGAGTCTGCCGACCGCCTTCGTCAGCGCGTCACTGTTTATACTTGGCCATCAACGCGGCTTTGCTTGGCAATGCCCAATCAACGGAGGGCCTGCCCTGCTCCCTCAGCCATTCGTTAGCCTTCGAGAAATGCCGGCAACCAAAGAATCCACGGTAGGCACTGAGCGGTGACGGGTGTGGGCCATCCAGAACCAGGTGGCGGTTCCGGTCAATGTGCTGGCCCTTTTTCTTGGCGTAGCTGCCCCACAACAGGAAGACCACGTTGTCGCGCTCCCGGTTGATAACTTCGATCACCTTGTCGGTAAACCTCTCCCAACCCTTGCCTTGATGGGCTCCGGCATTGCTCTGCTCGACCGTGAGGACACTGTTGAGCAGAAGCACGCCCTGCTCTGCCCACGGCTGCAGACAGCCGTGATCCGGTGGCGCGATGCCCAGGTCGGTTTCGATTTCCTTGAAGATATTGACCAGGGACGGTGGTGGCGGAACCTGAGGGCGCACAGAGAAGCACAAACCATGGGCCTGGCCGGGGCCGTGGTAGGGGTCCTGGCCAAGGATCACTACGTTTACGTTGGCCAGCGGTGTGCTGTTGAGGGCATTGAAGCAGTGGGAGCTGGGGGGATACAGAACCTTGCCGGCCTGTTCCTCGGCGGCGAGGAATTCGGCCAGTTGCCGCATGTAGGGCTGGCGGAACTCGTCCGCCAGCCACTGGTCCCAGCCGCGGCCGGGCTTCAGTTGTTGAGCCAGTGCCTCGGCAGGGTGCATGGGCTTACTCGCTTTCCGGTTTCTGTTCGGCCTTGTGTTCCGGGCGCATGGCCGGGAACAGGATGACGTCGCGGATGGATGGCGAGTTGGTCAGCAGCATGGCCAGGCGGTCGATGCCGATACCTTCACCAGCGGTCGGCGGCAAACCGTATTCGAGGGCCATGACATAGTCGTCATCGTAGAACATGGCTTCGTCGTCGCCGGCATCTTTCTCAGCCACCTGGGCCTGGAAGCGTTCGGCCTGGTCTTCGGCATCGTTCAGCTCAGAGAAGCCATTGGCAATCTCGCGACCGCCCACGAAGAACTCAAAGCGCTCGGTCACAAACGGATCGCTGTCTTTGCAGCGAGCCAGAGGCGACACTTCTTTCGGGTACTCGGTGATGAACGTCGGCTGGGTGAGGCGATGCTCGGCGGTGGCTTCGAAGATTTCGATCTGCACCTTGCCCAGGCCCCAGATGTCTTTCACGTGGATACCCAGGTTCTTGGCCACTTCTCGGGCCTGTGCGTCGTCAGCCAGTTGCTCACGGGTGATGTCCGGGTTGTAGCGCAGGATGGCGTCGACCACAGTGAGGCGCTCGAACGGCTTGCCGAAATCGTATTCGATGGTCTCTTCGCTACCGTCTTTCAGTACCCGTGTGTTGATTACAGTGGTGGTACCCAGCACCTTCTGGGTGATGGTACGCAGCATGTCTTCGGTCAGGTCCATCAGGTCGTTGTAATCGGCGTAGGCCTGGTAGAACTCGACCATGGTGAACTCGGGGTTGTGCCGGGTAGACAGCCCTTCGTTGCGGAAGTTACGGTTGATTTCGAACACTCGCTCAAAGCCACCGACCACCAGGCGCTTGAGGAACAGTTCCGGAGCAATGCGCAGATACATATCGATGCCCAGAGCGTTGTGATGGGTCACGAACGGACGGGCGGTGGCGCCACCCGGAATCACCTGCAGCATGGGGGTTTCCACCTCCATGAAATCACGCTCGGCGAAGTACTGGCGCATGGCGTTGATGATCTTCGACCGGGCATGGAACACGCGGCGACTGTCCTCGTTCACCATCAGGTCCACGTACCGGTGCCGATAGCGGGCTTCGGTGTCAGTCAGCCCCTTGTGCTTCTCCGGTAGCGGGCGCAGTGACTTGGTCAGCAGTACGTATTCGTCCATGGTCACATACAGGTCGCCCTTGCCGGATTTCGACAGGGTGCCACGCACGCCCACGATGTCGCCCATATCCCAGTGCTTGGTGTCTTTCTGGACGTCCTTGGAGGCATAGATCTGGATGCGGCCGGTCATGTCCTGAACCACTTTGAACGCCTTGCGGTCGAGCATCATGCGGCCGGCAATGGCCACCTTGATGCCCAGACCTTCCAGCTCTTCCTTGGATTTATCACCGTATTTCGCCTGCAGTTCGGCGGCGGTGGCATCGCGACGGAAGTCATTCGGGAACGGATTGCCCTGCTCGCGCAGCGCAGCCAGTTTGGCGCGGCGCTCGGCAATCAGCTTGTTATCCTCATGCTGTGCGGCGTTCTGGGTCTGTTCAGTCATCTTGGCTCACTAAAGAAGTCGGAATGGTCCGGTTTGGTTTGGATGGCGCCGTCTACAGCGCCATCTTCAGACTGGCTTCAATAAACTTGTCGATGTCACCATCCAACACCGACTGGGTGTTGCTGGTTTCCACCTTGGTGCGCAGGTCTTTGATACGGCTGTCGTCCAGCACGTAGGAACGGATCTGGCTACCCCAGCCGATGTCAGACTTGGAGTCTTCGGCTTTCTGTTTCTCTTCGTTACGCTTCTGCATTTCCAGTTCAAAGAGCTTGGCCTTGAGCTGCTTCATGGCCTGGTCTTTGTTCTGGTGCTGGCTTCGGCCGGCCTGACAGGCCACCACGATGCCCGTGGGGTTGTGGGTCAGTCGCACTGCGGATTCGGTCCGGTTTACGTGCTGACCACCGGCGCCGGAAGCGCGATACACATCGACCCGCAGATCCGCCGGGTTGATCTCGATTTCGAAGCTGTCGTCCACTTCCGGTGATACAAACACGGAAGAGAAAGAGGTATGGCGACGGTTGCCGGAATCAAACGGGGATTTCCTCACCAGGCGGTGTACGCCGGTTTCTGTGCGTAGCCAGCCGTAGGCGTAGTCGCCCTGGATGTGGATGGTGGCACTCTTGATGCCGGCCACTTCACCTTCCTGCAGTTCAACGATTTCGGCCTTGAAGCCACGACGCTCGGCCCAGCGCAGGTACATGCGCAACAGCATGTTGCCCCAGTCCTGGGCTTCAGTGCCGCCGGAGCCGGCCTGGATATCCAGGTAGGCGTTGTTGGCGTCCATTTCGCCGGAGAACATGCGGCGGAATTCGAGCTTCTCGAGTTCTTTATCAAGGTTTTCGAGATCGGCTTCGATTTCCTGGACAGTGCCTTCGTCGTCCTCTTCCACCGCCATGTCGAGCAGGCTTTCTGCATCGGCCAGGCCGTTGGTGAGGTTGTCGATGGTTTTAACGATCAGTTCAAGGTCTGAGCGCTCTTTGCCCAATGCCTGGGCCCGCTCGGGATCGTCCCAGACGGTGGGTTGTTCGAGTTCGCGTTCGACTTCGGTCAGGCGTTCACTTCGCTGATCGTAGTCAAAGATACCCCCTCAGCGCTTCGGTGCGCTCGCGAAGCTCTTTGATCTTCGTCACTATGGGATTAATTTCCATGAAACCTTGTCTCGCTTTGGAAAATGGTGCGATAAAAACAGAGGGCGGATTCTACCGGAATTTGCTGGGCAAATCAGCTGTTCATGCTCTGGAGCACGCACCGCATGGGGTAGGGCTTTCCGAGAGACGCGGTGAATACATCCCTGTACGCTTGACGAAAACATCCTTGTTTTCGACACTCTCGGAAAGCCCTACCCCACACGGCGCCCCAACTTGGTTCGGGGAGTCGACACATTCAGCCTAGCGGCTCCAGATAATCCACCAGAAGCTGCAAATTAGTCCGCCCCCGGAACGTATTGGCATCAGGCTTATAAACCACCCGCGCGCCACTCCGGGTAAAGTCCGGTACTTCAGGCCCGGTGTTGAACGCAATACCATCAATAATGCCCCCGCCCTCAACCGGCTGCAGCACGAGCTTCAGATGGTTCTCGCCGACAATGCGTTGGCTCACTACCCGGAATTCGCCGTCAAACACCGGCTCTGGGAAGTGCTGCCCCCAGGGGCCGGCGCGTTTGAGCAGGTAGGCGGTGTCCAGATTCAGCTCTTCCGGGGCCAGCGGGCCGTCAGTGGTGATGGCGGCTTCGAGGTCTTCCGGTTTCAACGTGTCACGCACGGCCTGGTCGAAGGCGTTGCTGAAACGTTCGAGGTCGTCCCGGGCGATGGTCATGCCGGCGGCCATGGCGTGGCCGCCGTATTTTTTCATCAAGCCCGGATTCTTCGCATCAACCACGGCCAGCGCATCCCGGATATGCAGGCCGGGGATGGATCGGGCAGAGCCTTTCAGGTGTTCGCCGTCGTCGTCGGGCGCAAAAGCAATGGTGGGGCGATGAGTCTGTTCGCGGATGCGGGCCGCCAGGATGCCGATCACGCCCTGGTGCCAGTCCTGGTCGAACAGGGCCAGCCCCCAGGGCAGGCCGTCAATATCGAGGGACATGGAGGCCAACAGGTCCTGGGCCTGGGCTTTCATGTCTTTTTCAATGGTGCGGCGTTCGCGGTTGAAGTTATCCAGTTCCCGGGCCAGGCGCAGCGCTTCGTCGCGACTGTCGGCGAGCAGACAGGCGATGCCGATACTCATGTCGTCCAGCCTGCCGGCAGCGTTCAGGCGCGGGCCAACCACAAAACCCAGATCGGTGGCGCTGATTTCGGTGTAGTCGCGGCCGGCTACTTCCAACAGAGCCAGGATGCCCGGTCTGGCTTCGCCTTTGCGGATGCGGCGGATGCCCTGCTCCACAAAGATGCGGTTGTTATGGTCCAGCGGAACCACGTCGGCCACGGTACCCAGGGCCACCAGGTCCAGCAGGCTACCCAGGTTAGGCTCCGGGTCCGGCAGCCGGTTGTTGTCTCGCAGGTGCTTACGCAGCGCCGTGAGCACGTAGAACATCACGCCCACTCCCGCCGCATTTTTGCTCAGGAACGGGCAATCGGGTTGATTGGGGTTCACAATGGCATCGGCATCTGGCAGCTCTTCTCCGGCCAGATGGTGGTCGGTGATAACCACTTTGATGCCCAGCTCCCGGGCAGCACGCACGCCTTCGATGGCGGAGATGCCGTTATCAACAGTCACCAGAAGATCCGGCAAATCCCCGTCTTCCTGCAACCGGTGGATGATGCCGGGTGTCAGGCCGTAGCCATCAGAGAATCGGCTGGGCACCCGGAAATCAATCGCCGCCACACCGAGCATAGACAAACCCAGCATAGCCACCGAAGTACTGGTGGCGCCATCAGCATCGAAGTCCCCCAGCACCATTACCCGCTGTTTCTGCACTATGGCCTCGGCCAGCAGTTCAACTGCGCGATCAATGCCGCGAAGCTGCATCGGCGAAGCCAGGTGTTTCAGGGTGTACTGGAGCTGGTCGTCGGATTGCACACCGCGAGCGGCGTACAGACGGCGAAGGATGGGGGGCAGGTTTTGCCCCCACCCCGTCACATCGGACGGCTGGGGGCGACGCAGGATCTTTTTAGGAGTCATGCCGGATCAGGCGTTCTTCCAATGCTTGGCGATAAAGCCCTGCACCTCGGACACATTGTTATCCAGCACGGTGTAGCGCTCTTCCCGCTCGAACAGATCAGCCATGTGGGCCGGCAATTGCGGCTTCACGCTCAGGCCGGATTCGGCAATCGCATCCGGGAACTTGGCCGGGTGCGCGGTACCCAGGGTGATCATGGGCACGGCAGAGTCCCGGCGGCAGTTGCGGGCAGCGCGTACGCCAATGGCGGTGTGCGGGTCCAGCAGATATTCGTTCTGCTCGTAGACGTCACGAATGGTGTCGCAGGTGGTTTTGTCGTCCACCGCATCGCTGTCGAACAGCTTGCGGGCGTGCTTCCAGCGGTAGTCTTCAATGCTGACCGGGCCTTTGGCTGCATTTTCCAGCAAGGCTTTGACCGCCGCGCCGTCACGGCCGTGCAGATCAAACAGCAGGCGCTCGAAGTTGCTGGACACCATGATGTCCATGCTCGGCGACAGGGTATGCTCCAGCTGGTGCTGCTCATACTTGTTGCCGCTCATGAAGCGATGCAGGATATCGTTGCGGTTGGTGGCAATCACCAGCTGGCTGATGGGCAGCCCCATTTTCTTGGCCAGGTAGCCGGCGAAAATATCGCCAAAGTTGCCTGTGGGCACAGAGAACGCCATGCTGCGGTCCGGGCCACCCAGAGCGAGAGACGCCTGGAAGTAGTACACGATCTGGGCCATGATCCGGGCCCAGTTGATGGAGTTCACCGCCGCCAGCTGGGTTTTGCCGCCCAGAAAGGACTGATTGCCGAAGCTCTCCTTCACCATGCGCTGACAGTCGTCGAAGTTGCCTTTGACTGCGATGTTATGGATGTTGCCGCCCTGCACCGTAGTCATCTGGCGGCGCTGCACTTCAGACACTCGCTGATGCGGATGCAGGATAAAGATATCCACGTGCTCGCACCGGCGGCAGCCCTCGATGGCAGCAGAACCGGTATCACCGGAGGTGGCCCCCATGATCACAACGTGCTGGTTGCGCTTCTCCAGAACGTAGTCCAGCAAGCGGCCCAGCAGCTGCAGGGCAAAGTCCTTGAACGCCAGCGTCGGGCCACGGAACAGTTCCATCACCCACTCATTGGTGTCCAGCTGCACCAGCGGTGCCACCGCCTGGTGGCTGAACACGCTGTAGGTTTCATCCAGCATCTTGCGGAAGTCGTCCGCCGGGATGGCATCCTCTACGAACGGATACATCACTTTATAGGCCAGCTCCGCATAGGGAAGCCCGCGCCAGCTACGAATTTCTTCCAGGCTGAAGTGCGGCAACGATTCCGGCACATAGAGGCCACCATCGGTGGCCAGCCCGGTCAGAAGAACGTCCTCAAAGCCCAGTGCGGGAGCTTCACCCCGTGTACTGATGTATCTCACGTGCGTACCTGTCAGTTAAAGTTTTCTGCGCGAATACGGACAACCTTGCCATCGATGTCGGCGAGGGATTCCATCTCGTCAATGGCCAGGTTCATCTGGCGCTCCTGAACCGTGTGGGTCAGGATGATGACCGGAATCCGGCCATCCTTGAATTCGGATTCTTTCTGCATGATTGACTCGATGTTGATGCCATGCTCACTCAGAATGGCAGCAATCTTGGCCAACACACCCGGATGGTCAAAGGCCTGGATTCGCAGGTAGTAAGCCGACTGGACATCTTCCATTGGCAGCACCGGCAGGTCTTCCAGGGCGTCCGGCGTAAATCCGAGGTAGGGAATGCGCTGCTGGCTGTTGCTGGCCACCGCACGGGCGACGTCCACGACGTCTGCGATGACCGCAGATGCTGTAGCCTCATCCCCGGCACCAGGACCGTAATACATAGTCTGGCCAACAGCATCGCCATCCACCAGGACCGCGTTAAGAACGCCATCAACCTGAGCAATCAGATGACTCTGTGGCACCAGCGTCGGATGCACCCGCAGTTCAATACCGTCTTCACGACGACGGGCGATGCCCAGGTGCTTCACCCGGTACCCCAGCAACTCTGCGTGGGAAATATCATATGGAGTAATACCGGAAATGCCCTCGGTAAAACCTTTCTCAAACTGAAGGGGAACGCCGAACCCGGACGCCGCCAGGATGGTCAGTTTGTGAGCGGCATCGATACCTTCCACATCGAACGTCGGATCCGCTTCCGCGTAGCCCAGCGCCTGCGCTTCTTTGAGGACTTCACCAAATTCCCGGCCCGCGCGCATTTCGGTGAGAATGTAATTGCCGGTGCCATTGATAATGCCGGCAATGGTGTCAATGCGGTTGGCGGCCAGGCCCTCACGCACAGACTTGATTACCGGAATGCCGCCGGCAACGCCGGCTTCGTAGGCAACCACAACGCCGGCCTTCTCCGCTGCGTCGAAAATCTCATTACCGTGCACGGCAATCAGGGCCTTGTTGGCAGTCACCACATGCTTGCCGTTGGCAATGGCCGCCAGCACCAGCTCTTTGGCCGCATCGTAGCCACCAATCAGCTCCACCACGATATCAATCGAAGGATCGTTCACCACGTCATAAATGTCGGTACTGAACGGGACATTGCCCAGATCAAGGTCATCGCGGCTATGGCGGCTCGCCACCCGGGCAATCCGGATGTTGCAGCCGGCACGACCCGCAATAATCGCGGCGTTGCGAGTCAGGACATTGAATGTACCGCCGCCTACGGTTCCCAGTCCGCAAATTCCGACATTGACGTCTTTCAAGCTCTCACCTCTGATCCCGATGGGGGTGCTGATGGATTGCAATAAGGGGGCATAGTATACCGATTCAGGGCCGGCTGAATAAGCCCTGAATCGGTCACACTTTCAACAAAGATGACGACTGGCGACGAACACCGACAGGGTCACAGAATACCGAGACCCTCGGCCAGATTTCGGGCCGGCACATAACCCCGAACCATATTGCCGTCTTCCAGCAAAATAGCCGGCGTGCCGGTCACACCAACCTGGCCGCCGAGCCGATACTGCTCTGCCACCGGGTTCTCACAACTCCTCTGCTCTACCGAACGCCCGGCCTTGGCGGCATCCATAGCGGCCTGCTGATCGTCAGCGCACCAGACCGAGATATATTTATTGAAGGAGGCCGTACCTGGCCCGGAACGGGGAAACGCGTAGTAATTGACGGTAATACCGTACTCATTCAACTGGGGCACTTCATCGTGTAACTTCCGGCAATAGGGGCAATCGATATCGGTAAACACATTAACGACCGCCTTCTCTTTACCCTTGGCCGGATAGGAAATCACGCCCTTGCCACCGTAATCCGCCATCAGGTCCTTACGGGAACCCGCACGGGATTCTTCAGTAACGTTGGCAATGCCGTTTTCGGTGATTTTCAGCAGATCGCCCGTCAGCAGATAGGTGCCGTCTTCCGTGGTGTAGATGGTGTCGCCGTTGTTGCTCTGAACTTCGTACAACCCTTTTGCCTCAGATTCGCGAACAGAGTTCACCTTGAGACCGGGAACCGCCTCGGTCAGCCGCTGGGCAATGCGGTCTTCGGCTTCGCCTGCCTGGGAGGCTGGTGCCCCGACCAGGGTCAGCGCCAGTCCAACGGACACTGCTACTGATTTGATGTTCATGAGCTTGAAACTACCTCTGTCGGTTTGTGTGGTGTCTGCGACACCGGAAAATCGGATTAGTTCAGCCTCCGGAGCGGCCGCAGTCAACCCCTGGGGTGATGGGCCTGATGAAGATCCTGCAATCTTTGCCGCGCAACATGGGTGTAGATCTGGGTGGTCGACAGATCTGAATGCCCCAACAGCATCTGCACCACCCGAAGATCCGCCCCGTGATTGAGCAAATGGGTGGCAAATGCATGCCTGAGCGTATGAGGAGAAAGGTGCTTGGTGATTCCGCAGCGAATCGCATAATGCCGGATTCGATACCAGAAGGCCTGCCGGGTCATGGCGGTGCCACGATTACCCGGAAACAGGGCATCACTGGTTTTGCCTCGCAGCAGCTCGCCCCGGGCCTGCCGCATATACTGTAATAACCAGTCCACAGCTTCCTCACCCAGCGGCACCAAACGCTCCTTGCCGCCCTTGCCCTGAATGCGAACCACGCCCTGCCTCAGGTTGACCTGGTCCACCGTCAGCCCCGTCAACTCCGAAACCCGAAGTCCGCAGCCATAGAGAATCTCCAGCATGGCCCGATCCCGCAATTCTACTGGCAGCTCCGGGTCCGGCTCAGTCAGCAGCGACTCCACGTCGGCCTCGGTCAGGGTATCCGGCAAGCGCCTGGGCAACCTAGGGCTGTCAATCCGCAACGTTGGGTCTTCGGCAATAATGCCTTCACGCAACAGAAAACGATAAAAGCGCCTTACGCCAGACAGGCGGCGGGCCGCCGTGCTGGTTTTCAGGCCGTCGGACAAGCCCCGGGACATCCAGGCCAAAAGGTCTGTGCGTCGTGCGCTGCGCAGGGTTGGCGCCCCAGCTTGCTGCTCCAGCCACCCGGACAAACGGTACAGATCACTGGCATAGGCCTGCCGGGTTTTCTCGCCAAGGCCATCCTCAAGCCAGACCGCATCACTGAAACGCTCTATCAACTGCTCATCTTCTGGCCTTGGCACAGCACCCTCTTCGATTCCGGAGTCATCGCAGGCATTAAACCATAAAAAAAGCAGCCCCTTGAGGCTGCTTTTTTGGTACTGAACAGACGAATCCGAATCAGTTAAGCTTTTCCTTGATACGAGCTGCCTTACCAGACAGGTCGCGCAGGTAGTAAAGCTTGGCCTGACGCACGTCACCACGACGCTTCACACTGACGCTGTCGATCAGCTTGGAGTAGGTCTGGAAAGTACGCTCAACGCCCACGCCGTAAGAGATCTTACGAACAGTGAAGGAAGAGTTCATGCCACGGTTACGCTTGCCGATAACCACGCCTTCAAACGCCTGCAGACGCTCACGGTTACCTTCAGTTACGCGAACCTGTACAACCACGGTATCGCCCGGCGCGAACGCAGGGATTTCCTTGGTCATCTGTTCTGCTTCAAGTTGACTGATGATGTTGTTCTTGCCGCTCATCGTAATGCTCCTGATACCCAATCTTTCAATGCCCTGATGACTCAGAGACACCCGGTTCGTTCAAAATTTCTTCCAGTAACTGACGCTCTTCTTCCGTAAGTTCCCGCTTTTCCAGCAGATCGGGGCGCCGCTCACTGGTTCGCCTCAACGATTCTTTCAATCGCCAACGCCGGACCTGTTCATGGTGACCGCCCAACAGAACTTCCGGCACCGCCTGACCTTCGTAAACCTCGGGCCGGGTGTAGTGCGGACAATCCAGCAATCCGTCGGCAAAGGAATCCTGCTCTGCCGACTGCGCATGACCCAGCGCTCCGGGGATGAGGCGTGTTACCGCATCAATTACAGCCATCGCTGCCAGCTCGCCACCCGAGAGAACGAAATCCCCAAGGGATACCTCCCGGTCGACCTCTGCCGCAATCAGGCGCTCATCCACGCCTTCATAACGACCGGCAACGAGAATCAGCTGCTGCTCGGCGGCGAGTGACTCCACCACCGACTGATCCAGCCTTTCACCCTGCGGCGAAAGATAGACCACACAGGCCTTGCCGGGTGCCGATGCCCTGGCCGCCTGGATTGCGTCCCGCAGAGGCTGAATTTTCATCAGCATCCCCGGGCCACCACCATAAGGCCGGTCATCCACCGTGCGATGACGATCGTGGGTGTAATCCCGAGGATTCCAGCTCTGAAAGGTCAACAGACCTTCACGCACTGCCCTCCCGGTAATCCCGTAATCCGTCACCGCAGAAAACATATCCGGGAACAGACTGACTGCGCCAATCCACACCCGTCAGAACTCCGGATCCCAGTCAACCACCATGCGAGAGCCTTTGAGATCCACCTGCTGAACCACTTGATCCGGCAGATAGGGAATCAGACGCTCGCGCTGGTCAATAGAGCCCGCCGTAGCGTGCACCACCAGGACATCATTGGAGCCTGTCTCCAGAAGGTGATGCACCTTACCCAGGCACTCACCTTCTACCGTGAAGACATCCAGACCTTCCAGCTGATGCCAGTAGAACTCCCCTTCGGGCAGTTCCGGCAGTTGCTCGGTGGGAACCCGGATCTCCGCTCCGCAATAGGTGCGGGCTACTTCACGATCATCAATACCTTTAAGCCTGACGACGATCCCCTGCCCCTGGCGGCGACCTTCCTCAAGCCTGATCGGAATACGCTTGCCGTCCAGGAGCAGAGTCCAGTCACGGTAGTTCAGTATTCCGTCTTTCGGGTCTGTGTAAGAGAAGACTTTAAGCCAACCCTTTACCCCGAACACCGAGGTGATCCGGCCGATCACAGTTTCCTGCGAATTCTGCGTCATGCCTTTACAACCCCGGTACCAACAATGCTATTACTGAGCAGCCTTCAGCAGCTGAGCAACACGCTCACTGGCCTGTGCACCCTGGCCCAGCCAGAAATCAACGCGCTCACGATTAACACGCAGACGCTCTTCCTGACCACGGGCAATCGGGTTGAAGAAACCAACACGCTCAATGAAACGGCCGTCACGGGAGTTACGGCTGTCAGTGACTGTCAGATGGTAGAACGGGCGCTTCTTGGAGCCGCCACGAGCCAAACGGATTGTTACCATTTCGACCAATATCCTGTTCTGTTGTACGAACTTTGTACGATTCCCGACACGCCGCTTCACGACTGACGGGAAGACCCATACTCGAAAGGGGCGCTATTCTATGCGAAAAAAGCGCCAATGAAAACAGGGAAACCACCGGTTTCCCCATTTTATATGTAAGGCTTTTTACATACGGCCAAACGGAGGCATGCCACCACCGCCGCCGGGCGGCATCATACCACCCATACCGCGCATCAGGTTAGCCACCCCGCCCTTCTTGCCAAACTTTTTCATCATCTTCTGCATCTGCTTGTGCTGCTTGAGCAGACGGTTCACGTCCTGGATCTGGGTGCCGGAACCGGCGGCAATCCGACGCTTGCGAGAGTTATTGATGACGTCCGGATAGCGGCGCTCTTTTGGCGTCATGGAGCAGATAATGGCTTCCATCTGACCAACCGACTTGTCGTTAACCTGTGCCTGCGCCATCTGGGCCATCTGCCCCATGCCCGGCAACTTGTCCAACAGTCCGCCGATACCGCCCATATTCTTCATTTGCTGGAGCTGGTCGCGGAAGTCTTCCAGATCAAAACCTTTACCCTTCTTGATCTTCTTGGTGAGCTTCTCGGCTTTCTTTCGGTCCAGCTTGCGCTCAGCTTCCTCAATCAGGGAGAGCACATCCCCCATGCCAAGGATGCGGGAGGCAACACGATCGGGATAGAAAGGCTCCAGAGCGTCTGACTTTTCACCAATACCCAGGAACTTGATGGGCTTGCCGGTGATATGACGCACGGACAACGCCGCACCGCCACGGGCATCGCCGTCGGTCTTGGTCAGGACCACGCCGGTTAACGGTAACGCGTCGTTAAATGCCTTGGCGGTATTGGCCGCGTCCTGGCCCGTCATGGCATCAACCACAAACAGGGTTTCAACCGGATTCACCGCCTTATGCAGGCGACCGATTTCACCCATCATCTGCTCATCCACGTGCAGACGACCCGCGGTATCCAGGATAACCACATCAATGTGCTTGCGGCGGGCAGCCTCGATGGCACCATTGGCAATATCCACCGGATCCTGCTCGGTGGTGCTGGGGAAGAATTCAACGCCCACTTCACCGGCAAGCGTTTCCAGCTGACGGATGGCCGCCGGCCGATAAATATCGGCACTGACCACCAGCACGGACTTTTTCTCACGCTCTTTCAGGAAACGGGACAGCTTGGCCACCGTGGTGGTTTTACCCGCACCCTGGAGGCCCGCCATCATAATGACCGCGGGCGGACGCGTGGCGAGGTTCAGGGATTCATTGCCCTCCCCCATGACCCGCTCCAGCTCCTGCTGGACAACCTTAACGAAGACCTGGCCCGGGGTCAGACTGCGCTGAACTTCCTGGCCAATCGCACGCTCACGAACCCCTTCAATAAAGGCCTTGACCACCGGCAGGGCGACATCAGCCTCCAGCAGGGCCATCCTCACTTCACGGAGCGTGTCCTTGATATTGTCGTCAGTCAGGCGCGCCTGGCCCGAGATCTTGCGCAAGCTACCGGATAGCCGGTCCTGGAGATTCTCAAACATGTTGCTCTTCCGTACCCCGGAGAATTTGTTCACACAGATCAAGAAGCCAGCTCGGCCTGCTTGATTCCTGTTGCATAATCGCGACATTATACCCAGACTACGGAGCCTCTGAACAACTCCGCGCCGATTTCACTTCATCAGGCAACACGATTAAGGATGTCATGGGAACGCTGATTCTCGCGGTTACCGCACTTTTCCTCTATAGCGTTGGAACCGCGCTTCAGGCCCTCCATTTACGTGGAAAGGTGCACAGCAACCTGGCGGTTACGACACTGATTGGCTTGCTTGCCCTGATCGGCCATGGCCTGCTCATTGCCCAGACCGTACACCTGGACGGCGGCTTCGACTTCAGTTTCTTCAAGAGCTCCGTTCTGATCTCCTGGCTCATTGTCTTTCTGCTTCTGGGACTAAATCTGAGCAAACCCGTACAAAGCCTGTTCATTGCGGCCTATCCGATTGCAGCACTGACCATTGTCATGGCGTTGATTACCCACACACCGTCGCGTCTGGTCTCCGAAGAAAGCTACGGCATGCTGTCTCACATTGCCCTGTCAATCACGGCATACAGCCTGTTTACCCTTGCAGCCATACAGGCGGTTTTACTGTACGTACAGAACCGGCAGCTCAAGC
The DNA here is from genome assembly GCF_053628895.1 of Marinobacter sp. MBR-105. Classification (NCBI taxonomy): domain Bacteria; kingdom Pseudomonadati; phylum Pseudomonadota; class Gammaproteobacteria; order Pseudomonadales; family Marinobacteraceae; genus Marinobacter; species Marinobacter sp. MBR-105. Next base: position 77,627 of record NZ_JBRJHG010000004.1, read on the forward strand.
GCAACTACAACAGCCTGCTGGTGAGGAACCTGCCACCGCTGCAAACCATGGAGTCATTGTTGTTTGAAATGGTCTGGGCGGGTGTTGTGCTGCTGGTACTCGCCATTGTCACTGGCGCTGTTTTCATTGAAGACCTTTTTGCTCAGGATCTGGCCCACAAAACCATTTTTTCCCTGCTGTCCCTGCTGGTTTTTGTCGGACTGCTGGTAGGCCGCTACACCAAAGGCTGGCGCGGCATCACCGCCAGTCGCTGGACACTGGCAGGCTGCGCACTGCTGATGCTGGCCTTCTACGGCAGCAAGTTTGTTCTCGAGCTGGTTTTCCACCGGGGCGTCTGAGACCCGAACCCCCTTACTGACCTAACCCGCTTGACACCTGTTACCTTCAAATCCTATTTTCGCAACTTATCCTCAATATAAGGGCTGCTCTCTTGAACGAAACATCGCTCACCGCGCTGTTTATTCTACTTGTCGGACTGATCATCCTCTCTGCGTTTTTCTCCAGCTCTGAAACCGGCATGATGTCCCTGAACCGCTACCGCCTGAAACACATGGCGAACACCGGCCACAAAGGGGCCCAGCGAGCGCAAGGCCTGCTTAACCGAACCGACCAGTTGATCGGCGTTATCCTGATCGGCAATAACTTCGTGAACATTCTTGCGTCATCGATCGCCACGGTCATCGCAATTCGCCTCTGGGGCGACGCCGGTATCGCAATTGCCACCTTACTGCTGACGATCGTTATCCTCATTTTTGCCGAGGTCACCCCGAAAACTCTCGCAGCCCTGTTCCCTGAAAAAATTGCCTTCCCGGCCAGTCATATTCTTGGGCCGTTGCTGAAACTTCTGTACCCGCTGGTATGGACGGTCAACCTGTTTACGACCGGCATTCTTCGCGTTCTGGGCGTCTCCTCGGCCCAGGCCTCGGAAGATCATCTCAGCCGTGAAGAACTCAGAACCGTGGTGAACGAGGCCGGCGCACTGATTCCGGCCCGGCACAAAGACATGCTGGTCAGCATCCTGGATCTGGAGAATGTCACCGTCAATGACATCATGGTGCCCCGAAACGAAGTCGTCGGCATCGACCTGGAAGACGACACAGACACTATCCTGCGCCAACTCAGAAGCAGCCAACACACGCGGCTGCCTATCTTCAAGGGTGACATCAACAACATTCAGGGCATTCTGCACCTTCGCAGCGCGGCCAGGCTGCTGCAGGAGGCAGACATCAACAAGGCGATGATCATGCAGCTGTGCCAGGAACCCTACTTCATTCCGGAGAGCACTGCGCTCAATACCCAACTACTGAACTTCCAGAAAGGCAAACGCCGGTTCGGCATTGTGGTGGATGAATACGGCGATGTACTGGGCCTGGCTACGCTTGAGGATATTCTTGAGGAAATCGTCGGGGAATTTACCACCGATTATGCCGCCACCTCACCCGACATCATTCCCCAGGACAACGGCACCTTTATCATCGATGGCAGTGCCGCCGTGCGGACGATCAACAAGACCCTGGGCTGGCATCTGCCAACCGATGGCCCGAAAACCCTGAACGGACTGATCACCGAAACTCTGGAAAATATTCCGGACACCAACGTGTGTCTGAAAGTTGGCGGTCATCGTATTGAAGTCCTGCAAATCAAGGACAACGTGGTTAAAGCCGCCATTGTCCACCCCAAACGCAAGAAAAAGCGTGGCCGGAGTTTATGAACCTGATCGCAGGTTAGCGTTTATTCATGTTAATGCAGATCAAAATGCGCTAAATTTATCCAATAATCAGAACAGACAAGAATCAGGCTCGGTCATGTATCCGGTTGAGGCGTAAACAGGAGTCGGCCATGAACAAGCAGTCCGGCATACATTACCTCCGCGAGCACAGGGAAGCGGCAAGCACCCGACCGGTTCCTGCGGAGGTAGCCCGCATCCGCGACACCGTTGTTGCGGGGCTGGGTGATTTGTTGCAGGGGGCTTTCGATGCCGTCGATGATTCACTCTTCGAACTGGCCAACAATGCCCGCAGCAACAATGAACAAAACCGCTACTTCGAAGCCATGCGCGAGATTCGCATCAAGCGCAAGGGCGTAGAGCGTCATTTTCAGAATACGGTTGCCCAGTTCTTTGCCAACCCGCCCCATGCCGGCCAGCTTCCTTCAACCGAAGCCAGCCCGCAGGCCAGTGCCGACACTCTTTCGCTGGTTGGCAATGACGATCTGGAAGAACAGGTTGCCTTCAACGCCATGACCACCAAGGCCAAGGCGCACTTCCAAGGCCCTTTACTGCAATTGCAGGCCCGTTTTACCGAGATCTATCCGGACGCCACCGAGCAGGAGCCAGTCAACCCGATGGCACCGGAGCACCTGTGCAGCGCTTTTACCGAAGCGATCCAGGCCCTCGATATCCAGATTCGCGAACGGCTCATCCTGCTCAAGCAATTTGACCGTTACGTTATCTCCAACCTGGGCATGCTCCTGGATGAAGCCAATCGCATTCTGATCCAGGCCGGCGTTATCCCGAACTTCCGTTATCACGGCAAGAAGAGCCAGAGCCAGAAGCCATCGGCAACGGCAGACAGCTCTGCCGAGAGCCCCAGCGAGACGACTGCCGGCTACGATCAACGCCCGGAAGACACCGTACTGTTTGACCAGATCCGTCAGATGCTGGCTCTGCAAAGGTCCAATGCCGGCATACCCCCACGCAGCACCGATCCCTCTCTGAGAGTGGTCGGAGGCCGGGAACTGGCCGATATGCTCAACGCCATTCCGCTTCAGCAAAACTGGCCGGAAACCGACGACCTTAGCACGGGTGAGCCCGTAACCGTCGACCTGCGCCAGGTCGTTCAGCAACTGCTGGCTAAGGCCGACGCTCAAGATGGTCGCCAGCCCGCACTGAATGAAGTGGATGAAGATCTGATCAATCTGGTCTCCATGCTGTTCGAGTTCATCCTTGATGACTACAACCTGTCCGCCCCGGTTCAGGTGCTGATCAGTCGCCTACAGATTCCGATTCTGAAGGTTGTGATCAAGGACAAGAGTTTCTTCAGCAAGGCAACCCACCCGGCCCGCAAGCTGCTCAACTCCCTCGCCCGCGCGGGCATTGGCTGGAGCAGCAGCGATGAGAAAACCCGAGACAAGCTGTACGGTCAGATACACAACGTGGTGCAACGAATCCTCAATGAATTCGATGGCAACATTCAGTTGTTCGAAACCCTGAACGAAGAATTTGAGCAATTCCTGGAGCGAGAAAACCGTAAGGCCTCCCTGGTGGAACAGAGAACACGAGAATCGGAACGTGGTCGCATCAAATCCCAGAAGGCCCAGGAAGAGGTGGACCGGCTGTTACGGGAAAAAGTATCCCGTTACCGGCTTCCGGACTCGGTCAGCGATATTCTGATGAATGGCTGGAGCCGGGTTATGTTCCTGGCCTACCTGAAGGACGACACCGAACATCGCTGGCACGAAACAGCACGGGTCGTGGATGACCTGATCTGGTGCCTGCACCCCCACGAAGAAGATGAAGAGCGTGACCAGTGGGTTCGGGTTGTACCCGGTCTGTTGAAATCACTGCGGGCAGGACTCGAGGAAGTCTCCTACAACGCCACCCGGCTTGATCAGATGATGGGCCACCTGAAGCATGAGCTGGCTGAGGCCTTCCGGACCAACGCTGCCATCGAAGCCCGTCAGGATGCACCGTCGGATGCCGAAGACGAAGCCCCGACCGTGCACCAGACGGCCGTGGAACGGCAGCAGGAACTGGAAGATGCCGCGATTGCCGAATACGTAGCCAAACTCGACACTATCGAAATTGGCAACTGGGTGGAGTTCCGCCTGGTCAACGGCACCAGCTTCCGCTGCAAGCTCTCAGCCATTATTGATGAAGCGGACTGCTTTGTGTTCGTCAACCGTATGGGCCTGAAAGTCATCGAGAAAACCCGTGTCGAGCTGGCTCATGAGATGCGCCGTGGCCGCCTGACGCTGCTCGAACAGGGCGCCTTGATTGACCGGGCTCTGAATGCCGTCGTGGGCAATCTGCGCACAAAAACCGCCTGATATAGATGCCGGACACGGGTTTTCGTCCACCCTCAATGCCGGCACCCTATCGGCTTCTGCTGGCTGTTTCCCTTGCCATACTGGCCCATACTCTGGTACTGGCCGGGCTTCCATCGCCACTGAAGGAGGCCCGGGAACTGACACACCGCCTGGTTTTTACGCTGACAAGCCCGGCGGCCGTCCCGACACCAGAGAGCATGGCAAGCCCGGAACCGCCAAAGCCCAGGCACTCCGAATTCGAGATCCCGCCGGCCGAGCCGGTGGTAACCTCGACAGAATCTACCTTCAGTGCTCCGCCCGAATCGCAAACCGTCGCTGCGACACAGCCAGATTCCCCGAAGCGGACAACCGAAAGCACCCAAACCCGGGCAACATCCTTCGAATCCCCTGCATCAGTTGCTACACCTGCATTGACTGCACGTGCAAGCGAGGCCGTAGAAACGCCGGAGCCAGTAAGGCAAAAGACTGAGACTCCCGATGAAAGAGACCCTTTTGTCGCAAAACTCTCAAGTCATTTGTCGGAAAATCTCTTCCGAGAGACGATTAGGGTGCCTATAGACTCGGTGGGATCAAAGACATGGATAGCAGAAATAGAACTCAGATTAATGGGAAATGGCGCGGTGACGCGCGCGAAAATCGTTAAATCAACGGGTCTGAAGGATGTAGACGACGCAATATACCGGGCGGCTTTAGAGGCAAGCCCCTATCCCGCTCCAGAGAGCGGGATAGGAGGTCGTTTTACGATAAAGCTTAAGTACCGTTACGAGTAGCAGAATGATCAGGCTTCGGCCTGACCTGCAGCATCCTTGACCATCTTGGCCAGCTCGCCACTTTCTGACATTTCCAGAACGATGTCGCAACCACCCACCAACTCACCGTTGATGTAGAGCTGCGGATAGGTTGGCCAGCTGGAGTAGACTTTCAGGGCCTCACGCAGTTCCTGATTGTCGAGAATATTCACAAACGCAAAGCGCTCACCGCACGCCATCAGAGCCTGAACAGTACGTGCCGAGAAACCGCACTGCGGAGCTTGCGGGGTGCCCTTCATGTAAAGAATAACCGGGTTCTCTTCAAGTTGGCTCTTGATGGTTTCATTGATGTCCATGAACTCATTCCTCTGGTTGGGAGTCAGCTTTGCCGCCAAACGGCATTTGCACTTATTGTACACGGGTGCCTCAGGCCTCAACAAACCGTCCGTTTTGACCCAGAACAACAGCACCGCGCGTGGCGTTGTTTTCAGGGTAGCGACGGGCTAGACTTGTTGGCTTTTCCGAACGGGCAGTTTGCTTGAAACAGGGGCCTTTCATGGCAGCGAGACATTTTCTGACACTGAACGACATGACCACAGCAGAACTGGAAGATCTGCTCGATCATGCTTCCAAATTGCGCAAAGAGTGGCGTTCAGGCCAGACCAGGGACACCCTTAAAAACCGGGTGCTGGCAATGATCTTTGAAAAATCGTCCACCCGGACCCGGGTTTCCTTCGAAGCCGGCATGACCCAGCTCGGGGGTACCGCCATGTTCCTCTCGCCCAGGGATACACAGCTTGGCCGCGGCGAACCGATCGAAGATTCTGCCATTGTGATCTCCAGCATGGTCGATGCGGTGATGATCCGTACCTTTGCCCACGAAACTGTCGAGCGCTTTGCCACTGCCTCCAGCAAGCCCGTGATCAACGCTCTCACCGACGAATTCCACCCCTGCCAGCTGTTGGCCGACATGCAGACCTATCGGGAGCTTCGCGGCAGCATCCGTGGTGCCACCGTGGCCTGGATTGGTGACGGCAACAATATGTGCCACTCGTACATAAACGCTGCAGAGCGTTTCGATTTCCACCTGAACGTTGCCTGCCCAGAGGGTTACGAACCGGATCAACAACTGATCGAACAGCATGCTGACAGGGTGACCGTTGTGCGCGCGCCAGAAGAGGCAGCACGAGGCGCCCAACTGCTGGTCACCGATGTCTGGGCTTCCATGGGCCAGGAAGACGAGCAGAAAGCCCGGGAAAAAGCCTTCCGCAGCTATCAGATCAACCCGGCTCTGATGGCTCAGGCCGACAAAGACGCCCTCTTCATGCACTGCCTGCCCGCCCACCGGGGTGAAGAGATTTCGGCAGACATGATGGACCACGAAAGCTCGGCAGTCTGGCATGAGGCGGAAAACCGGCTGCATGCCCAGAAAGCCTTGCTGGAATTCCTGATTCTCAATCGTCTGGACTGATCCATGCCCGAAGCCCTGGTGCCCCCCGCAGACTGGCTGCTGGAAGTAAACAATCTGTCCTGTGGCTACGGCGGTGATTCCGTTGTCAAGGACGTCAGCTTTGCCCTCAGCCACGGTGATATTGGCTGCCTGCTGGGCCCCAGCGGCTGTGGCAAGAGCACCATTCTCCGGGCGCTGGCCGGCTTCCTGCCGATTTCCCGGGGTGAAATCCGCCTGCAGTCACAGGCCATCAGCCTGCCCGGGCGGGCACTGCAACCGGAAAAGCGCAAGATTGGCATGGTGTTCCAGGACTATGCCCTTTTTCCGCATCTGAGCATTGCCGATAACGTCGGCTTCGGTCTGAAGTCATTAAGCAAAGCGGAACGTCGACAAAAGGTCATGGAGTTGCTGAACCTGGTGCACCTCCAGGACCTTGCAGACAACTATCCCCACGAGCTGTCCGGCGGCCAGCAACAACGGGTGGCCCTGGCCCGGGCACTGGCACCAGAGCCAACACTGATCCTGCTGGATGAGCCTTTCTCCAACCTGGACACAGATCTGCGCCGCCGGCTGAGCCTGGATGTGCGGGAAATCCTCAAGACCCTCGGCATCAGCGCCATCCTGGTTACCCATGATCAGCAGGAAGCCTTTGCCATGTGTGATCAGGTGGCGGTTCTCCGGGACGGGCAGATTCAACAGTGGGATGTACCCTACAACCTCTACCATGAGCCGGCGAACCGGTTCGTGGCCAGTTTTGTCGGGCAAGGTGGGTTTATTCCCGGCAAGGCCCTGGGCCCTGACACCATAGAATCGGAACTGGGCGTCATCCATGGCAACCGGGCCTACAAATGGCAACCAGGCACCCTGCTGGACGTCCTGATCCGGCCGGACGACATTGTTTTCGATGAAGACTCAGAGCTGAAGCCAAAGGTGGTGGAAAAAACCTTTGCCGGAACCTCCACGCTCTATCGTTTCCGGTGTTCAGAAGACACTGAATTTGAGGCCCTCTTCCGGAGCCACCTGGACTTTAACCTGGGTGAGCAGGTACCGGTCCGGGTGGAGGCTGATCACCTGATCGCCTTCGAACGCACCGGCCATTGAACCTCAGTGATTACAGACTCGCTCAACAGCATCCAGCCAGCCGGCATAGAGTGATTCCCGCAGCCCCGGCGCCATATCCGGCCGGAACTGGTGCTCGCATTCCCAAAGCGACGTAATCTGCTCCAGGCTATCGAAAACCCCGGTCTGCAAACCCGCAAGATATGCGGCCCCCAGCGCCGTGGTTTCGGTCACGCTCGGCCGGTCAACCGGCACATTGAGAATGTCCGATAAAAACTGCATCACCCAGTCGTTCACAGCCATGCCTCCGTCGACTCGCAGCGATTCCAGTCGGGCGCCATCGTTGCGAATGGCGCGCACCAGGTCTTTGGTCTGATAGCACACCGACTGCAAACCCGCCGTGACAATCTCGGCAATGCCGGTATCCCGGGTCAGCCCCAGGATTGCACCCCGGGCGTTCGGGTCCCAGTGCGGGGCTCCCAGGCCGGTGAACGCGGGCACCAGATACACCGGATTATTCACACCGACCGTCGCCGCATGCTCCGCCGATTCCCGGGCATGGGAAATCAACCGAAGCCCATCCCTGAGCCACTGCATGGCGGCACCGGCAACAAAAATACTGCCTTCAATGGCATAGCAGGGTTTGCCGTTGAGGCGGTAAGCTACCGTCGTCAATAACCGGTTTTCAGAGCGCAGGGCCTGCTGGCCGGTGTTGAGCATCAGGAAACAGCCTGTGCCATAGGTACTCTTGGCCATTCCCGGCTCAAAACAGGCCTGGCCGATCAAAGCGGCATGCTGATCACCGGCAATACCGGCAATCATCACCGAAGCGCCCAGACATTCGGGTTCCGTCAACCCGTACTCAGCTGCACTGTCGAATACCTCCGGCAACAGAGCAGCAGGCACCCGAAACAGCTTGAGCAGCTGCGGGTCCCATTGCTGTGTATGGATATTGAACAGTGCAGTGCGGGACGCATTGGTGGCATCGGTACGATGGTGCTTGCCGCCGGTCAGATTCCAGAGCAACCAGGTATCAATGGTGCCAAAGGCCAACTCACCGGCTTCCGCGCGCTGGCGGGCACCGTCAACGTTGTCCAGAATCCACGCTATCTTGGTGGCAGAGAAGTAGGGATCAATCAATAATCCGGTGCGGTCAACCACCAGGGACTCATGGCCATCCTGGCGCAACTTGGTACACCAGGACGCGGTACGGCGATCCTGCCAGACAATGGCGTGATGAATCGGCTGCCCCGTCGCCCTGTCCCAGATCACAGTGGTTTCCCGCTGGTTGGTAATGCCGATGCCTGCGAGGTCAGATGCCTTAATCTTGCCGTTGCTCAGGGCTGAACGACAGACCGCCAGCGTACTGTCCCATATTTCCATGGCATCATGCTCAACCCAGCCATCTTTGGGGAAGTACTGGTGAAACTCCTGCTGGGCAACGGCCACCTGAGCGCCTTTGTCATCAAACACGATGGCGCGGGAACTGGTGGTACCCTGGTCTATGGCAAGCAGATATCGGGACATCAAAACCTCCTGTTGTTTTCAGGAGATTCTAACAGGACGGGGATCGAGCGGTGTGACGCGGCGCGGAAATAAAAAAAGGGCCGGAAAAACCGGCCCTCAAATGACGAATGAAACAAGGAAAGTTCGTAAGAACTACAACCTCAAAAGTCATCCCTTACGCTTTGAAGTATTACCCAGGGCTGCGGAGGGTTCAGTTGTGGTTGTGTAGAGCTTTGTTACATCAGGTGAGGTACCGAGCACTGGTTCACAAATCCGCGTCTGCGGGCTTCAGGCGCGGCCAGACCAGGCTGAACCGGGCTCCGCCCAAGACATCACTGCGGCCCACAAAAGCCTGCCCACCGTGCCAGTACAGAATCCTGCGAACAATGGACAGGCCCAACCCGTAGCCGCCTGAGGTGCGGGTACGACTGTCATCAAGCCGGGCAAAGGCGGTGAACACCTTCTCCCAATCCTGTTCCGGAATGCCCGGGCCATCGTCTTCCACATCAATCCGGCAATTATCTTCATCCAGATGGCAGCTCACCCGCACACGGCCTGCGGCATAGCGCGCGGCATTGCCGACCAGGTTCTGAACCGCCCGGTGAATGTAACGGGGCTCCATATCGGCCTGTGCCCAGCGCTCCGAGGCTTCGTCAATCTGACACTCAATGTCGACTCCCTCCCGGATCAGCCGCTGTTCGGAGACAACCTGCCTGACTATATCCGTGACCGAGCCCTCCCGGAGACTGAACACCGGCCCGCCCTGCTCCAGCCGGGCATAGGTCAGGATCTCGTCAATCAGTTCGTCGAGCTCCTGGATGTCGCCATCAATGCCCTCGAGCTGCTTTTCGAGCACTTCCTGGGTACTACCGGATTCAATCATCTGAACGCCGAACCGGATACGGGCCACCGGCGTTCTCAGTTCGTGGGAAACCGCGTGAATCATTTCCCGCTGCACCTGCACCAGGCGCTGGATATGTTCCGCCATTCCATTGAACGAAGCCCCCAGCCGGGACACGAGCGTGCCCTGCTCGGATTCCACCCGGGCTCCCATCTCACCCCGGGCAATACGAATCGCTACCGACTCAACCTTGCGCAGATGACTCTCTACAAAACGCAACGCAAGAAACAGGGCCACTGCCAGCACGCCACCGACAACAGCGGTCAGCAGCAAGATAATCGGCCAGCCCCAGGGATTGAAGGGGGGAGGCAATGTCACCACAACCAACGCGCCTTCCGACAAACGAACCAGCGCCCTGGCACGGTTATCACCGTGTTCAAAAATCGCCAGCCCGGTGTCACCAAGCCGCTCAAGCGCCTGCTGATCCGGCAGATCCTCGGCCTTCTGAACCAGACGGATATCGAGATTCAGAGACTCTGCCAATTGCTGCGCCACATCCGCACGCTGAGCCGCAGGGCTGGTATCCAGATGCCAACGCACCATCAACGAGATTGCCCGGGCCAGATCCCGGTAGGGTTGCTCCAGATGTATACCGAGCACCTCGCCCCCGAGACCAAGGACATAATAGCCATACCCGCTATCGGTTGACTGCGCCACCACTTGGCCATAGCCCAGGCGCTCAAGCGCAACCTGGGAAAGCCCGAAGTCGGCCGCAACGCCACTGTGCAGACCAAACATCGGGGCCATCCAGTGATACTTACTGAGCGGATCCGGGGCCGCCGCCAGCCAACGCATAACCGGTGTCATGGCCTGCTCATGCCAGTATTGTTCGCGAACGGAGTTGATGCCATTAAAGAGCAGGACGCACACCAGCACGACCGCCGCCGCAATGGCCGCAATACGAGCGTAGGCTTTCAGGAAAAATTTCAGGGACATCGGGCCAACCCTGGTAACCGGCGTTGCCACCTTCGGGGCGGCAACGCCTCAGGCGCGATCAGGCTTCCTTGACGAACAGGTAGCCCTTGCTGCGAACGGTTTTGATACGGCGCGGGTGGATGGGATCATCACCGATTTTCGGGCGGATCCTGGACACGCGAACATCAATGGAACGATCCTGCCCATCGTACTCGATGCCCCGGAGTGCGGTGAAAATCTCTTCCCTGCTCAGCACCCGCCCGGCATTACTGGCCAGCAGCCAGAGCAGGTCGAACTCAGCACTGGTGAGGTCGATACTTTCGTCACTTAACCAGGCTTCACGCATGGAACGATCGACCACGAGGTCGTTGAACTGCAAACGCACCGGCTCCTCCCCGGACGTCTCCTGCCCGCTAACGGGCGAGGTTTCTACCCGGCGCAGCATGGCACGGATGCGGGCGAGCAGAACGCGCGGTTGGACCGGTTTGCCAATGTAGTCATCCGCGCCCATTTCCAGGCCCAGGACCTGGTCCAGGTCGTCTGTCCGGGCGGTGAGCATAATAATGGGGCCATTGAAGAACGGCCGTACCCGCCGGCAGATGGACAGACCATCTTCGCCAGGCAGCATCAGATCCAGAACCACAAGATCAGGCTGCTCGTTGCGGATCCGCTCAACAGCGGCTCCCCCGTGGGTTTCCAACGACACTGTCAGGCCATTGTTCTCAAGGTACTCGCGGGTCAGATCCGCAAGCCGCTCATCGTCCTCTACGATCAGGATTCGCCAACTCTCGTTTGTTTGTTCCACGCCATCCATCTCTGATTATTTTATTCCGGTTTCAGGGTTGTACACCCGACGATACAGGCAACGTTCAGTTACAGCAATTATACATGCTATTCAGAAATATACATGGAACCGCCAAAGGGTTACAGCCTGTGACACATATCCGTTTTCCTGAAAACGGTCTCGCACTGTCACAGAGACGTCACCCCGGCGTCACCCATCTGTCATACCCGCTTCATAGCCTTGACCTGAAACAGAAACACAGAGGCCAAGCCATGACTGCAACCACCGCGAGCCTTCAACCCCGCCGGGGCCGTAACCTGAGCACCGAACTGACCCGTGACCCGGAGCTCATAGAAGCGGCGCAGCGCCTGCGTTACCGGGTATTCTCCGAGGAGTATGGCAGCGATCTCGGCGCCACAATCCCGGGTATTGATGCCGATGCCTACGATGCGGCATGCGATCACCTGATCGTCACCGACGCAGACACCGGTGAACTGGTGGCCACCACCCGCATACTTCACCAGAACGATACGGCTTCCGTTGGCGGCTTCTACTCCCGGGGCGAGTTTGATCTCGCGGCTCTGGAAGCCCTGCCCGGAACACTGGCTGAACTCGGCCGAACCTGCGTGCACCCGGACTACCGCAATGGCGGCACCATCACGCTGCTGTGGTCAGCGGTGGCGGAGTACCTGGTGCAGCGCAACGTTACCCATCTGATCGGCTGCGCCAGTATCAGCATGGCCGACGGCGGGGCGAAAGCCTGGCATGTGGCCCGGCTTCTGCAACAACAGCATCTGTCTGAGCCGCATTGCCGGGTAACGCCAAAGCGCCAACTGCCACATCTTGCCCATCCGGAATCAGAACGCTCTGTGGACATACCGCCCCTGATCAAGGCGTACATGCGCCTGGGCGCAAGGGTCTGTGGCGAGCCTTGCTGGGATCCTGAATTCCGATGTGCCGACATGCTGGTGCTGCTGGAGGTCAGTAACCTGGCCGGCCGCTACAGCCGGCACTTTCTGCGTCGCCCCGCCTGATTCGGAGGATTGCCGATGAGCTGGCTTCGACTGAGCTTTCGCTTAGCAATGTTTGCAGGCTTCCTTGTCGGAGCCTGCGCGCTGGCGGCTTTGCTCCGGATCTCCGATCTGGCCAGGACCAGACCGGTGGACAGGAATCCATGGGCAACAATCTGTTTTCGGAAGGCATGTCAGTGCCTGGGCTGGCAGGTTCAGGTTTATGGCCAGCCCTGCCCGGAAAACGCCCTGTTTGTCGCCAACCACATCAGCTGGTCAGACATCCCGGTTCTTGGCAGCATCACGCCCATGCGGTTTCTGTCAAAAGCGGAAGTAGGTCAATGGCCGGTGATCGGCTGGCTGGCCCGGCAGGCCGGCACGCTGTTTATCAAACGTGGCGGCGGTCAGGCCAGAGCTATCAAAGCCAGTATCGCGCAATGCCTGCAGGCTGGAGAATCGGTGATGGTCTATCCCGAGGGAACCACCAGCACCGGGGTAGCCGTATTACCCATGCACGGACTGTTGATGAGCGCCGCCCGGGACAGCAACACGGCCATACAGCCAGTGTCCATCGGTTATCGGCGAGAACGGCGCCCTGACTCACTGGCGCCCTTTGTGGGCGATGACAGTTTCCACTGTCATCTGTTCAGGCTGCTGCGGCAGCCAACGGGGCAGATCATCGTAATACTGCATCCGCCCCTTGGACCGGATCCGGATCTATCCCTGAATGAGCTGACCGGGTGCATACACCAGCAGATCAGCCAGGGCCTCGCCCGCATTCACTCGGGCGAGTTCGACCAGGTACCCGAACGCCCTCTCAGAACAGCGGGCGACCCTGAGCTACCTCGTCTTCAGTAGCCTCGCGACGACCCACGATTTCCAGATCAAAATAGAGAGTGAAACCGGCCAGAGGGTGATTGGCATCCACTTTGACCAGGTTGCCGTCGATCGCCACCACCTGTACCACCTGGGCCTGATCACCGGAGTTAGTCTGGAATTTCATGCCCACATCCAGGTTTTCAACGCCCTCAAAGAGGGAACGGGGCACCTTGCGCACCAGGTCCTCGCGGTATTCGCCGTAGGCCATCTCCGGTGGCACGGTCACTTCCAGGCAATCACCTACGTTTCGGTCTTTCACCGCCTCCTGAATGCCGGCAATGATATCGGGGCTGCCGTAGATAAAGTGCAGAGGCTCGCTGCCTTCAGACGTATCCACCAGCTCACCGATGCGGTTCTTGAGCACGTAATGGACGGTAAAAACATCCGGCCGGGTGTTCGGGTTATCGGCTTGCATCAGCTGTTTTCGCTTCCTGTCTTTGTCGCGGGTTCAAGTTGCTGCAGGCCATGTATCACCAGTTTGCGATCCAGCTTCTCCCGAATGCCTGAGGGGTTGTTCAACCCCATGCGTTCGAGCAGCACCGCGTACTGGCCAGTATCGTCTTCAGCCCGGATGGCCTGCCAAAGGGTCGCCAGTTTACCACGGGGAGTGGCGGTTGCGGCTTTCAGTCCTTTAAGGGCTTTCCCCAGGGTCAGCTCCTCATCGGTAAAATCCCGGCCGAACGGGAACGCCGGGAACCAGTCGCCCTTACCGGGTGCAGCCAAAGCCTGGCGAACCGACGCCGGCGTATTGTTCTGCCAGTCCGCAGGCAAGCGGAAATCGTCACGGACCTTGCCCGCCTTCTGGGCATGTTTCAGCAAATCCGCCTGGAAACGGGAATCGGCAATACGGATCAGCGCCAGGAACACATCTTCGTCGGACCGCCCCCGCAAATCGGCAATGCCGTACTCCGTGATCACAATGTCCCTGAGATGCCTTGGAATGGTGCAATGGGCATAGTTGAAGACAATGTTGGACACTACCTGCCCACCCGACATGCGGGTGGCTCTGAGAGCCAGGATGGAGCGCGCCCCGGGCAACTCATGGGCCATCGAAACAAAGTTGTACTGCCCCCCCACACCACTGACCACGCGACCATCATCCAGCCCATCTGACACTGCCGCGCCATTGAGGGTGTACATCATCGCAGAGTTGATAAACCGACCGTGCAAACGCTGGGCGGCTTTGAGCTTCTGATCTCCGAACCGGTGATCGTAAAGATGGTTGATGAAATTGACACTGGTCATGCAGATCTTGTCACGCTGCTCTGGCGACAGATCTCTCAGAGCCTGGTAGAAGGCCTCCGGCCCCACGTAGAAGCCACCGTGCATGGCAATACCACCGGTGAGCCTTGAACCAAGACCCAGGGCCGCCAGCGCCTCACGGGTCTGATCCTGGCTGAGATCTGCTTCTACAGCGTGATCTTCACTCAGGCGCAGGCGCCCGCCACGGAATTCCACTGTGTCCCGCAGAATGCCGTACTGAATCAGCCAGTTGACATCCCGCGCCCGCAATGGCGAGTCGATCAGCCCTTCCCGGACCAGCACATCCAGCATGTCGAGCGACGGCGTCAGGGTAATCTCGCCCCGGTTGATCAGAGTCTGCAAACCGGCATGATCAAATACTTCCCGCTTCAGGATGCCCTCCTGCATCAGATACAGGAAGCCATCCACCATCATTTCACTACAGCCATACAGGCCGGTCTCGAACGTACCGGTACCGCCGCAGCTGTCAACCACAGGGAACCTGGATCCCACATCCAGGTGGTCATAAACTGCGCGCCAGGCATCATTGTGTTTGTGGCGCAGAATGGCGTTGTGAACCAGCGAGGCTCCCAGTGAACCGATGCCAACCTGAAGGGTTCCGCCGTCCTTCAACAGGCAGCTGGCGTAGAATCCGATGAGGTGATCAGACGGACTGATGGCCATCTGAGGAGCCGAGAATAACGGATAGTCTGTCGATGGATGACTGAAGAGAAGATCAAACTGCTGTTCCTCGACGGCTGCATGATGGCCAAACCAGGGCAGGTACTGATTGATTTCAGCCACCATGGCCACCGGTACGCCCTGCTGTTCACGCTCCCGCAGCAGCGGCAGGATATCGAGTGACAGGTCCGGGTTACAGCTAAAGCTCACCTGGCCCGGAAAGCCATTGGGCTCGCCTGGGGAAACCATCTGCCCCACCACATTCACACCCTGCGCCATCAGGTCGCGAACGGCATGGGTGTAATTGGTGCATACGTAGTTTCGCTGCTGGTTGCGATTGTTCAGGTAGCTGCCAGCTTTGAAGAAAAATTCAGACACCTGGACATTGCTTGGCAAGCGGTTATTGGCGACATCACGGGCATAGGCCAGTTCCGGAATATCGCCAAACAGGCGCTTGGCGAAGGGCCCCATGAAACGTTTTTCCAGTGAAGAACTGCCCTCAGGCGCTAACAGGGAGAGCGCGGTCACAATATGCAGTTCAATGTCTGGATCATCCTTGGCACGCTGATAGAGCGCATTCACAAACCTCACCGGCTTGCCAAGACCAAGCGGCAAGCCCAGGGTAATGCGCTTGCCAACCCGTTCAATCACCCGATCAACACACCGTTCTGCGTCGTCGCAATAGACTCCGTTCTCTGCTGCCATTACCGGCTCCTCGTCGCTTGAGAATCTCAATTAAGGTGGATGATCACACGGCAGATTCAAGCTGACAATGCGTCAGGTCATGACATTTTGACAAAGCGGAAGGTCGGGAGAAAGATGGCGGGCACGCCAGGGAACAGCGGTCAGAACTTCCAGCGCAGGTTCAGGCAGGCACCTTCGTTCAACAGGGCGATGCCGTGGTCAGGCTGAGCCGGATCGGAAGCATAGGTCTTTTCAGCAGTGCGGGAGCGGCTGAGGCTCAGGCTGAGCAGACGGGAGCCGATAGCGGTAAGTGCATCGCTGCGGTCGTCTTCATAATCGCCGGACATCCATTCCTGAAGTTCGTAAACATCCTCCGCCGTCGTCATTTCGTCGCGCTCGGCCATCATGCGCTCGGAAAGCATCGGTTCCGACAACATGGGCTGCGCAGCGTCAGCCCGCATCGCAAAGGCGACGCTATTCAGGGCTAGGAGGACGACGAACAGGCGAAGAATCATGGCAACAGGAAATCCGGTATCGACATTGGCTTTATGTAATTCACAGTACCAAAGTCTAATGATTGCGACGAAGATTGGTGTGATTTTGCACACAATTTCGCCAGCGTTCCGTCGCCTGGCACCAGCTTTTTTGTCAATAAATGATCACTTATATTGCAGTATGTAACGACCCTGCCGCTGGTCGGAGCGGCAGGATCGCACCTGGCTACTGCAAGCCCTTATGCATACAGTCTTCAAGGGCAGGGATAGGTGAACTCGGCATGGATCGCCTCGATGGCGGACACGAGGTCGGGGCTCAGAGTCACACTGGCTGCCCCGATGTTCTCGCTGAGCTGCTCCATGGTGGTTGCGCCAATGATGTTACTGGTTACGAACTCCCGACTGTTCACCCAGGCCAGTGCCAGTTGGGCCGGCGTGAGACCATGTTGGTGAGCCAGCTCAACATAGGCCCTCGTGGCGTCCGCCGCCCGGTCATTGGTATAGCGACTGAACCGCTCGTACAGAGTCAGCCGGGCCTTTTCCGGCCATTTTCCCCCCAGGTATTTGCCGGTCAGCATGCCAAAGGCCAGCGGTGAATAGGCCAGCAGGCCGGTGCCTTCACGATGGGCAAACTCCGCCAGCCCCGCTTCAAAGGACCGGTTCAACAGGTTGTAGGGGTTCTGGATAGAGACCACCCGGGGCCAGCCACGCTGCTCCGCCAGGCGCAGGTACTGCATCGTGCCCCACGGTGTCTCGTTGGAAAGCCCGATGTGTCTGACCTTTCCTTCACGAACCAGTTCATCCAGTGCCTCCAGTGTTTCCTCAATGGGCGTCATCTGCTCATCGGGATTGCGGTCATAACCAAGCTTGCCAAAAAAATTGGCGCTCCGGTCCGGCCAGTGCACCTGATAAAGATCGATGTAATCCGTCTGCAGGCGCTTGAGGCTGCCCTCACAGGCAGAGCGGATATGCTCCCGGGTCAGCCTCGGCCCCCCGCGCAAATACCCGAGACCATTACCCGGCCCGGCCACCTTGCTGGCGATCACCAGATCATCACGCTGGCCACGGCGGGCCAGCCAGTTGCCCAGATACTGCTCGGTCAGACCCTGGGTTTCTGCCCTGGGTGGCACTGGATACATTTCAGCGGCGTCGATGAAATTGATGCCCTGCTCCATGGCATAGTCGAGCTGCTGAAAGGCTTCCTGCTCGCTGTTCTGCTCGCCCCAGGTCATGGTTCCCAGGCAGATCAGGCTGACCTCGATATCTGTAAAGCCAAGTTTTCGCGTTTGCATGGAATCTCCTTGCAATAGGTCGATAAGAGACGGGGTATAAACACGTAAACGGAATGTCACGGAGTTGTCGCATTTCTGTCATGGCGTCTTTCCATAGTAAAGGCATGACAGCAGAACCTTCAGGAACCCCCGTGACCGAAGCCCAGTTGACCGAACGGCGACCGCAACACATTACCATTGTTTCCGAGACGTTTCCGCCGGAAATCAATGGTGTTGCCAACACCATGCGGCACCTGTGTCAGGGGCTGATGCAACGGGGCCACCATGTAACCGTGGTGCGCCCCCGGCAGCCCCACGAACAGAAAGGACTGTTTGAGAGTACCGGGAGCGGGTTGTTTTCCACCGAACTGGTGGTTAATGGCTTGCCTCTTCCCGGATACGCAGATCTGCGCTTCGGTACCGCCCGCCCCTCGAGCCTGAAAAAGCTCTGGCAGAAACAGCGGCCCGACGGCATCTATGTGGCAACCCAGGGGCCACTCGGCGTGGCGGCCGTGAACGCGGCTCGCAGCCTCGCCCTGCCTGTCAGTTCCGGGTTCCATACCAACTTCCATCAGTATTCTCGCTATTACGGAGCGGGCCTGCTCGAACGGTTACTGTGTGCCTACGGTCGCTGGTTCCATAACAGAACAGCCATCACCCTGGTGCCTACCGGTCGCATGCAGCGGGTGACCCGGGACATGGGGATCACCTGCACCGGCCTCTGGAGCCGGGGCGTGGATTGCCAGCGCTTCACCCCCCACAAACGCGACCAATCCCTGCGTCGGCAATGGGGGCTGCACGACAACGAACGTGCCGTACTCTATGTCGGGCGCCTGGCTGCGGAAAAAAACCTGCGCATGGCTGTTGCCTGCTTCGAGCGTATCCGCGGCCTGCATCCTAATGCCCGCTTCGTGCTGGTAGGGGATGGCCCCATGCGCCGCTCCCTGGAAGACCGGCACCCGGACTACATATTCTGTGGCACCCGACGGGGCGAAGATCTGGCCCGGCACTATGCCTCCGGTGACCTGTTCCTGTTTCCCAGTAAAACCGACACCTTCGGCAACGTGGTGCTGGAAGCCATGGCCAGCGGACTGGGCATCGTCGCCTTCGACGATGCTGCAGCCGCAGAACATATCCGACATGACGAAAACGGCATGAAGGCTGAACTGACAGACGACGAAGCCTTCGTCAATCACGCCCTGAGACTGGCCGACCAGCCCTCACTGTTGAACCGAGTCCGCGCCCAGGCTCGCCTGGACGCTCTTGAATTGAATTGGAGCAGCCAGATCGACCAGTTTGAACAGCTGGTTTTAAACCAAACTGCACAGGCCCGATACCATGGCATTAACAAGCAAGGCATCTCGCTTCTTTGAGTTGGCAGACCAGCGAGAATTAGCGGTCTGCCAGGCCATTAATCGCAGCGTACGGTTCCGGCCGATTCTGGGGTATTTCCGAGTCGTCAGCCGACTTGGCGACGGTTGGTTCTGGTACGCGCTGATTCTCTTACTGCCTTTCTACGCCGGGGACTCTGGCCCGGCCCTGGCACTTCAAATGGCGCTTACCGGGCTCACCTGCACGCTAACCTACAAGGCCCTCAAACGCTGGCTGATCCGCGAGCGGCCTTTTATTTCGTTTCCGGTTATTAACTGTGCAACGCCGCCACTGGACCGGTACAGCTTTCCCTCCGGCCACACACTGCACGCGGTGTGTTTTCAGGCCATGCTGTTCGTTGCGCTCCCGGCCCTGGCCTGGTGTGTGCTTCCATTCACCTTGTCAGTGGCGGCATCCCGGGTCATTCTCGGGCTCCACTACCCCAGCGATGTCCTGGCCGGCGCCTTGATTGGTGGCACCATGGGCTGGGCCTCTATGCAGTGGCTGGCCGGCTGAGCCCAACCCAGGCAGTTGCCGCATTCTGGTCTACACTGATTCCGGAGAATCCTGCCGGAGTGAGTCATGAACACAAAGATCCTGCTGGTCACCGGGGCCGCAATTATTCTGGCGCTGGCGCTCCTGTGGCCGACCAATACCCCGCCACCCGAGTTACCACCAGCCGGAAACGCTCCGGATACCGCTTCAGATCCGGCCGAGGCACCCCCGCCCTCTTCCGATACCCTGACACCTGAACAACAGGCACTGCTGGACAACCCCAAGGTCAAGGCTTACGCCCAGCGGCTTGAATTTGAAGATGACCTGCACGATTTCTTTGCCAACGCCCCATCTCTCCCCGAACAGAAGCGCCGGGCCCAGGCAGATGCCCTGCAAGAGCGTATGAACGAATACGAAGGATCTGCGCAGGTGAGTGCTCCGGAAGCCGCGTTGATTCAACTGGCGATGATCCAGATTCTGGAGCCGGATGAGGAGGCAGCAAAAGCTGCCGCACAGCAACTCATGGACCGGTACCGGGCTGAATCCGGAGCCAGACTGCAGGCCTGGCTGGATGAACCCAGGCCGGACTTCGAACGCTACAAGGCCCGGG
Source organism: Marinobacter sp. MBR-105 (assembly GCF_053628895.1). NCBI lineage: Bacteria > Pseudomonadati > Pseudomonadota > Gammaproteobacteria > Pseudomonadales > Marinobacteraceae > Marinobacter > Marinobacter sp. MBR-105. The sequence continues at coordinate 97,775 of NZ_JBRJHG010000004.1, forward strand.
AAAAGGCAATTGTGGAAGAAGTGATGGCCATGGATGATATTCCCGGCGGACTGACCCGGGACCAATACCTGCGTGAGCGCCTTCAGGAAGCTCGGGTAGAGGCCATGGGCCGGTCCGCCGGCAATAATCAGAGCAACTGATCCAGCGACCAGTACAACAGGTTGAACGGTTTGTTGTAATCGGCCACCGTATCGGTCTCCGAGGCCTGCATCACCGCACCGCTGCCATTCATCACGTTATTGACGAAATCCCCCAGTTCAAGGCCCAACTCCTGAATATCCGAATTGGCGAACTCGATAATGGACGTGCAGTGACTTTCATTCACGTCCCGAAACATGGGCAGGTAATAGCCGAAGTTATCCAGCCCGGCCAGCGTCTGCGTCAACCGTTCGGTATCCACGGCCCACTTCTGATGCAGCAAAGCCTCCTTGGTGGCCTGATCCGGCGCATTCTCGATCTCCGGGAAGAAGCGCTCATAGGAATAGGAGGAGTAGTTCAGGTCCCGCCAGAAATGCGTATGCCCCATACGGTCCTGTGGCAGCGCCGTCGCCAGCGCAGGATACAGGCTGCCGAGGTCATTCAGGTTCAGTGCCGGTAAACCGGACTTCAGGTAAGCCAGCGGGCCGCCCGGCTGGTCCAGCCCCCAGGATTGCCTGATGAAGCTCTGTAGCAGCACCGAAGGATACTGCTGAGGGTCGGCGCCAACCGGCGCACTGAAGGCAGGGCCTGAATCGTTGATCAGGAAACTTCGAGTCGGCGCCATGTCCCGCCGGGTTGGGTGATAGTTGGTCAAGCCACCAATGCCACCAGCACTGCAACCGGTCGCCAGCATTTGCCCGGGGCGTTGCAGGTTGTCCTTGAGCCAGCTGATCACCGCCCGGGTATTCCTCAGGCCGTTGTGATGCCAGATCAGAGGTTCCGCCTCGCCTTCAGGATCTTCATACACCGCCACCCGGTCGCCGGAATAGATATCCCCCGTACAGTAGGGTACGTAGACCATGTTCCAGTTCTGGGTTTTTACCCGGGTCCAGGGATGCAGACGAACCACAAACGGGCTCACCAGGCTGGCGCCGGGATTCAACAGAGACATGTAATCATCCGGGATACCATCGGGATTACGAGCTCCCCGGATCCCGGTCTGGCCACTGCAACTCTCGTAATCCCAGCAGGCACCGCCACCTTCAAAATAAACCACGGTATTGGAAGTGTTCGGCACCCGGTTCACGAAGAACTTGTACTCCGAACCGTTACCGCATACAGCGCCGGTTTCCGGCGCCAGTGCGATGGTCTGCCACTGGTAGTAGGCCCCCGCCGAGAAATTCTCGTAGCCATCGGGATTGGCCAACAAAGGGTAGGCACCCTGGCGCTGATCCGATGTCACCGGATTATCGGCACCGGGCGGCGACGCCAGGTTACCCAGGGTTCGCCAGAATCCATAATCCCCCAGCTCCGCCGACGCCGGAGCCGACAGCAACAATAACAACAAGCCCGCCAGCGCACCGGAGCGCCAGGGGCCACAACAGCCAGCTTTGTTCATTCTTGTTCTCCTGCGATTGTTGTTTCGGGGCGGGCGTGGCCCGCAACGCTTACAGCAGGATAGCGTCAACTAAAAGCTAGAGATGACACACTGTCACGTCAAAGCGGCAGCCATACCGTTTTAACCTAAAAAAATGGCGGATATGCCCGCGGGGACCGAAGTCAGTCAAACAGGCGCAACTGGGTGACCGGAGCATCGTCATTGCGGAACCGGACACCCACTCCCAGCAGGCGAACCGGGCGGTCTTTGGGCATCAGCTCTTCGAGCAGTGGCTGGAAATCCACCAGAGCCGGCTCGGTAACGGACTCCCGAACCCGCTCCAGCGTGTGGGTGGAAAAATCGCTGTAGCGGATTTTCACGAACAGCTTGTGTATCGGCTTGTGCAGCCCCTTGCGCGAGAGGCGAAGATTGAGGTCGGCCACCAGGGCCGGCATCACGGTATCGCAGGCGCTCCGGTCAGGGAGGTCCTGGGAAAAGGTACGCTCGACGCTCACCGACTTGGCCACCCGCGACACCACAACGGCGCGATTGTCCCGGCCATGGGCCATTTCAAACAAACGATAGCCCTGTTTGCCAAACTTCTCGATCAACACGTCGGCACCCAGCGCCTGCATATCGCCACAGGTTTTCACACCCAGGGCGTGCAGCCGGGCCGCGGTCACCTGCCCTACACCGAAGAGCTTTTCCACCGGCAGCTCGCTTACAAAGTCGGCCACCTCCGGCGGCGTAATCACAAACAGACCATCGGGCTTGCGCCAGTCACTGGCAATTTTGGCAAGGAACTTGTTGGGGGCCACGCCGGCGGAAATGGTAATGCCGACTTCCCTGCTCACCCGCTCCCGCAGGTGCCGCGCCATCAAGGTGGCACTGCCCTTGAACGCGTCAACATCGGTCACATCCAGAAACGCCTCATCCAGGGACAAGGGCTCAACCAGATCGGTCATCTCCCGCAGTATCGCCATCACCTGCTGGGAAACTGCCCGGTAACGGCCCATGTCCGGCGGTACCGTGACCAGGCCGGGGCACAACCGCCGGGCTTCGCTGCCGGGCATGGCCGAACGCACGCCAAAAGCCCGGGCCCGGTAGTTGCAGGTGGTCACCACACCACGGCCGCCCTCGCCACCCACCGCCAGCGGAACATCCCGCAAGCTTGGGTCGTCACGCATCTCGACGGCGGCATAGAAGCAGTCGCAGTCCACATGAATGATCTTGCGCTGGGCCATAGGGGCGGGCTCACGTTAACAATCTGTACGTTTATACAGCCTTGTATCTTACGGTAACATGCCGAGAATGTCAGGAAATCCCGATAGTCCCGGCAAGCAACAGCGAGGCCCCATGAGTAACCCGATTCCCGAGTCTGAACGCACCGAAATCGAAGCCGCCGCCTTCCGGCGCCTGGTGCAGCTCCTGCGTGAAAACAACGACGTCCAGAACATCGACCTGATGAATCTGGCGGGTTTCTGTCGCAACTGCCTGTCCAAATGGTATCGGGCCGAAGCGGGAGAGCGGGGGTTCGACATTTCAGATCCGGACGCCCGGGAAGAAATCTACGGCATGCCGTACGAAGAATGGAAAGCCAACTACCAGACCGGCCCCAAGCAGGATCACAAATAATGAATGTTAATGAAGCGGTTCGTATCCACCTGGCCTCAGTGCAGGCCGGTCATGCCGATTTCGACGACACCCTGAAACTGATCAATCAGTATTTCGAATTTCGGCCCACCGGTTTCAGCAACGGCCCGCTTCGCAACGAGACTGGCGAAAACGCTGGCTCCTGCCGGGTCTTCGGCCTGGGTCAGTACTGTAATCTGAGCGAGACCGACACCCTGCGCCTGTTCGCCCAACACTACGAGCAGGTGCTCGGCGACCCGGCCGGGGACAGCCATGGTAACATTCGCCAGTTTATCAGCACGGGCTGGTCCGGCATCCGTTTCGATGCCCCTCCGCTGCGCGCCCTCGGAGATGCCCATGCCTCAGACACCGGAGAACAGGTCCATCCATGAGCGATTCCGCAGCCACCGACACAAAACAGAGCTTTCAACTGAAGAGTGCCAGTGTTTCCCTGACCGCCCTTGAGCTTTACTACTTCGACAACGACGAATTTGAAGCCAATCTTCGGGACAAGATCAGCCAGGCGCCGGGCTTCTTCAAAGACATCCCGCTGATTATCAGCCTGGAGAAATATGAAGGCCTGGACAGCGAACTCGATTTTTTCAAGATGATCGGGACCTGCCGCCGCCACAACATCCATGTGATTGGCGTACGCGCCGCCAACGACGATCAGCGCCGGCTTGCCCGGGGAGCCTCGCTGGCATTGCTGCCCGGCGGCAGCCTGAAAGAAAGGCCGGCGCCGGAAGCCCCGGCAGAAGCAGAACCGGAAACGGCAACCGCACCGGAGCCTGCAAACGAACCCGCACCGGCGAAAATCGTCAATCAGCCGGTTCGATCGGGCCAGCAGGTATACGCGCCGGAAGGCGATCTGATCATCCTTGCGCCGGTGCAGGCCGGAGCCGAAGTTCTGGCTGCCGGCAATATTCATGTTTACGGCCCGTTACGCGGACGGGCGCTGGCCGGCATTCACGGTGCCGAGTCTGCCCGGGTGTTCTGCCAGTCACTTGAGGCGGAGCTTGTGTCCATCGCCGGACACTATAAAATCTCCGAAGATCTTCAGGACATTGGCTGGAAAAGCGCTGTGCAGATCCAGCTCAGGGACGATGTGCTGGTGGTGACGCCACTGGACAAGGCCTGATGTTGTGACAACCGATAACAACAGTTGAAACCATGACGAATCCACCGAGAAACAGGAACTGAACCTTGGCTAGAATCATTGTCGTTACCTCAGGAAAAGGCGGCGTGGGCAAAACCACCACCAGCGCCTCCATCAGCACTGGTCTGGCAAAGCGTGGCCACAAGACCGTCGTGATTGATTTCGACGTGGGTCTGCGCAACCTGGACCTGATCATGAACTGCGAACGCCGGGTGGTGTACGACTTCGTTAACGTCATTCAGGGCGAAGCGACTCTCAACCAGGCCCTGATCAAGGACAAGCGGGTAGAAACGCTCTACATCCTGCCTGCCTCCCAGACCCGCGAGAAGGAAGCTCTCACCAAAGATGGTGTGGAGAAGGTCATCAACGAACTGTCCGAAACCTTCGACTACATCGTGTGCGACTCCCCGGCCGGCATCGAACATGGCGCCCTGATGGCGCTCTACTATGCCGACGAGGCGATTGTCGTAACCAACCCGGAAGTCTCATCGGTACGGGATTCAGACCGCATCCTGGGCATACTGCAGAGCAAATCCCGGCGAGCGGAAATGGGGCAGGACCCAGTCAAGGAACACCTGCTACTGACCCGCTACAACCCGGACCGGGTAGAAAAAGGCGAGATGCTGTCGGTACAGGATGTTGAGGAAATCCTGGCCATTCCCCTGCTGGGCGTGATTCCCGAGAGCCAGATCGTACTGAATGCCTCCAACCAGGGCCTGCCGGTCATTCTGGAGGAGCAAAGCGATGCCGGCCAGGCCTATGAAGATGCCGTTGCGAGGCTGCTGGGCGAGGAACGGGAACACCGTTTCATGACGTCCCAGAAAAAAGGCTTCTTCTCACGGATGTTCAAAGGGGGCTAAGGGATGAGTTTTTTCGATTACTTCAGAAGCAAGAAAAACAGTACGGCCAGTGTCGCCAAGGAGCGACTGCAGATTATCGTGGCCCATGAGCGGGGCCAGCGTGAACAGCCGGACTACCTGCCCCAGCTGCAGCAGGAGCTGTTGCAGGTGATCCGCAAGTACGTTCAGATCAGCGACGACATGGTACAGGTGGAGGTGGATCGCAATGACCACTGCTCCGTGCTGGAATTGAACGTCACCCTGCCCGAAAAGTGATGGCTACGCCCGGTTTACCACCGGGCAAAGTGATCTTCCATCAATCCCCGTAACCCGTTTACGGGGATTTTTTTGCCGCTTTCATCCGCAACCGTACCCTGGAAAGTGCCCACAAACTGACGGAAATTGGAGGCAATAACCCAGGCGTTGAGCTTTTCCCGGCGCGCGCCAGCGGGCACGAAACGGAGGTCAACGCGGCCATCGTCGGTGGTGACCCGCCAGTCTGCCCCGGGCTGATAGCGATCAAACTCGAATCGGGCCGGCCCCAGCAGAATGCGACGTCCGTCGAGCCAGAGCGCGTTCTCGGTCATCCCGGTCTCGTTCACACCAGCGGCCAGGTTCAGCCCCACTGAAACACCATTGTCGGCAACCCCAGCCAGACTGGCCCAGTTCCAGGCGGTTTCCCGGCGCATGAAGCCGCAGCTCCAGTCGATGGACCCACGGGTAGACTCATCGCAACGCCAGACCACATCGCCCAGGCGCACTTCACCGTCCACCGTCAGTCCGGCCGATTTCCGGGTGAACACCCAGCCGTTGTATCCGGCCGGCGACACCAGCCGCAAGGGTTGTTCGGTGTCCCGCAACTCAAGATCCACCCGGATATTACCGGGTCCGCTCACTCTCACATTCCGACCGCCGGTGGCCGGTTCAATGGCCATGCTCAAGTCGCCTTTGCGGAACCGGGCGTGACCGCGTTCAGGATAGGGCTCTATGTTCGTGTTCCTGGCCAGAGGCTGCAAAAACGAATGCTCGAACATCTGTCCGCTCTCGAAATCGAACAGATAGAAAAAGCCATTACCCACCAGGTTCAGATCCACAATAGCCAGGCCAAACACCCAGCCCGGTGCCATCGCACTGACAAACTGGAACTGGTTGAAACGCCAGTGTCTGGCCAGGCGGGTCCGAGGCTTGTCCATCACCGTGCGCAGGTCGTAGTCGAGATAGTTGATGGTGTCGACAGGATGCTCCATCAGCCCTGGCGTTATTCGTCCGCGGGCATCTACCAGTTTCTGTGTTGTCATAATGTTCGTCAGATCAGGCCAATCGTGGTGTGCGTTGTGTAACTAAGCTACCTGGTTCACAAACCCCCGCATTCACAGGCGGGGGCCATTGCGCCCCGTGGTAGACTCGGCTCACTCTTACAACGGAAGTTTAGCCTATGACCACAACCAGAGCCCACGGCGTTAGCCGCCTGATTTCCGGCATTATGGGCCTGTTGATGACCTTGTCTGTGTCCGCCAGTGAAACCGTCCCGTTGCCATCGGAAGATGCCGAGGCCTGGTCACTGCGCAAGGAAGTGGACAATGTGCGGATATACACCATGGCGCGGGAAGGCTCGGGGTTCGAGGCTTTCAAGGCAGTAGCGGAACTGGACGTTCCTATCGAGAACCTGATGGCCGTCATGGTCAATCCGGAATCCTGTGAGGAATGGGTACACAACTGCACCGAATCCCATGCCTTTGGCCAGGGGGACTTCCACGATCGCTATGCCTATTCGGTCAACGATATGCCGTGGCCGGTAGCCGACCGTGATTATGTACTGCGCATCCGTACCCGCGGCGACGCGTCCACCGGCGAGATTATCATGGACCTAAACGCCACTCCCAACATGCGGGCCGAGTTCAACAGTCGCGTGCGGGTGGACCGCTCCGACACACTCTACCGGTTTACCCCGGAGGGCGACCGAACCCGAATGGTCTGGGTGCAGCACACCGAACCCAACGGCGCATTGCCCGGGTGGCTGGTCAATAGCCTGATTGTCGATATACCGGTCAAATCCATCCTCGCACTGGAAGCCGTCGCCAAACAGGATCGCTATCAGGGTTACCAGTTGCAATGGGGCGAAGACGGCACATTGCAGGGCGTAAGCCCGGAAGCCCGTTAACCCGACCCACAATGCAGGGGTGACGGCAGGCCACGGAACGGCTAAGCTTCATCAAAAGCACAGCAAACGGAAGATGCCCGCACATGAGTGTTCTCGCCCATGAGATCATGACCCCGACCATCAAGGCCGTCCCCCACAACTGGACTATGGATCGCCTCGCCAGGTTCCTCACCGACAACGAAATCACCGGCAGCCCGGTTACCGACGACAACGGCGACATCATCGGCATAGCCACCCTCAAGGACATTACCGAATTCCGTTGGAATGCCTCCCGTTCCGGCGATCAGCCCAGGCTGACCGAAGAGGAGCAGGAAGAGGCCCGGCGTCTGCGTATGGTCATCTTCGAAGAGATGGGCAAGGTTCCGGTTGAAGTCCGGGACATCATGACGCCCATTGTTTTGTCGGTTGACGAAGACACGCCAGTGCGAGACATTGCCAATATCATGATGCGAGAGCACCTGCACCGGATCTTTGTCACCCGGGATTCAAAAATCACCGGTATCATAACCACTTATGACATGCTGAAACTGATCTCCGACAGAGACCTGACGCAACGCTGCGCCGAGACCGACTGAGCCACCAGAGAGGTAGCGCCCCCTATGCCAAGAGCACCGCAAGCTCGCCGGAAAATGTATGTCCTCGACACCAACGTCCTGATTCACGACCCGAATGCCCTCCTGAACTTTGAAGAACATGATGTCATCATTCCGATGACCGTCCTCGAAGAACTCGACAGCCTGAAATCCGGCAAACAGACGGTGGCCGCCGACTGCCGCCAGGCCATTCGCAACATCGACAAACTGCTGGGTGATGCCAGCCCCAAGGACATCGAGAAAGGCGTGCCGATTCTGCGCGGCAAGAAAGCGGACCCGCTGGGCGCTCTCTCCATCATCATGAGCACCGAAGGTGCCGGCAATCACTCACTGCCCGAACACCTGAACGACAACAAGATCATCAACACCCTCGCCGCCCTGCAGGCACGGCACAAGTCCCGGGATATCATCCTGGTCAGTAAAGACATCAACATGCGGTTAAAGGCCCGCGGCTTTGGTGTCGAAGCCCAGGACTACCACAACGACCAGCTACTTGACGACATTGACCTGCTGCCCAAGGGCTACAAGGAGTTCCCGAACTCGTTCTGGGACGGTATCGCCAAGGTGGAAACCATACAGCGGGAGGGAGTGACGGAACACCTGCTCAAACGCGAAGGGGAACTGGCGAAACTGAACATCAACGAGTTCGTGATTGACGAGCAGGGATTCGTTGGCAAGGTGGTCGATATCTCAGAGGATCAGTTGGTACTCAAGGACCTGCACCAGCATGACCTGATGAATGAAGAAGTCTGGGGCCTGGTGCCCAGGGATATCTATCAGGCCATGGCCCTGAACCTGTTACTGGACCCCGACATCCACCTGGTGAACCTGACCGGCTCGGCGGGTTCCGGTAAAACCATTCTGGCCCTGGCCGCCTGTATTGAAATGACCGTGGCCAGCAAACTCTACAAACGCATCATCGCGACCCGCTCCACCCAGGGCCTGGATGAGGATATCGGTTTCCTGCCCGGTACCGAAGCCGAGAAAATGGAACCCTGGCTGGGTGCGATCGTGGACAACCTGGAAGCTTTGCACGAAGACGATGAGAACATGACCGCCAGTGTCGACTACATCCTCAGCAAAGTGCCCCTGCACTTCAAATCCATGAACTACATCCGGGGCCGCAGCTTCCAGCACAGCCTGATCATCATTGATGAATCCCAGAACCTGACACCGCACCAGATCAAGACCATCATCACCCGGGCCGGTAACGGCTCCAAGGTGATCTGCCTGGGCAACCTGGCGCAGATAGACACCCCCTATCTGAGCCCCCTGAGTTCCGGCCTGACCTACATGACCGAACGCTTCAAGGGCTTCCGCCATGGCGGTCACATTCACCTGCAAGGCGTACCCCGCTCGGTACTGGCCGAGTTTGCCGAAGCCAATCTGTAGGCTTCAGTGCGCCCCCTGCTTGCGCCAGCGAGCCGGGGGCATGCCAGTCCAGCGATGGAATGCCCGGTAAAAGGTACTGGCCTCTGCAAACCCGAGCGACAACGCGATCTCCGCCAGTGACAACCCCGATTCCCGCACCGCCGCCAGGGCGAGCTCCCGGCGCACCTCGTCCAACAAGCTGTTGAACGTATAGCCCTGTGCCTCCAGCCGACGGGCCAACGTACGTTCGCTGAGCCCCAACATCCTGGCCGCTTCTGCCCGTCGTGGAAGGTTTGGCCCCATCCGGGCGACCAGCCATTGTCGAAGATCCTCTGCCGACACAGCGCCCTTTTCCAGCGCCGCCAGCCGTCCTGCATTGTACTGTTCATGTACACGGGCAAGGGCCGGATCTGCCTGTGGCAAAGGCCTGTCCAGCACCTCATTACCCACCAGCAAACCACTGAACGCCTGCTCGAACTCCACCGGGCAACCAAACACCTCCCGGTACCCTGACAGCGGCCCCAGACGGGCCTGACTGAATTGCACTCGCACAGGCCCAACCGCAGAACCGGCAATCCAGTCGGTCAGGCTGACCACGGCCGACAGCACCGCTTCAATCTGATGCGGACTGAACGCCAGACGCCCCTGCCGGGGGTGGTAGACAATCCAGGTGCCCCTGCTACCCGGTATCATCTGGAAGCGACCGCCATCAGAGATCAGCCGCTGGTATTTCTGGACCAGGGTGATGGCTTCGCGCAGCGTGGCGGCGCTCTGCATGGCGAAACTGACCGCATCAATACTGGCCGGCCGCACCCCGGCGCCAACTTTCAGACCAAACCCGGGATCCCGCGTGCACTGCTCCGCGGCGTGCCAGAGACGGGTAATGAAGTCGATGGGCCATCGTTCGAGAGACAGGGCCCCGGCCGGCAGACCAGCGGTTTCCAGCAACAGGTTCTGCGGAACGCCCAGATTCCTCGCGGCATCGATCACGGTATTGACCCAGCCCATGGATACGGTGGCTTCTAACGTCAATTATTATGGCCTCTGAAGTCAATTCAGAACCGATCATAGCGTTATATGGTCTGTAACAACAAAACCAAGAATACAATCCGGAAACGCATCATGGTGAAACCTGTTAGCTCAGACCTTTTGATTGCCGGCGGCGGCCTGGCGGGCATTGTCACCGCCCTGGAAGCGCTGCGGGCTGGCAAGTCCGTAACCATTGTTGATCGTGACAGCCCCGAACGCTTCGGAGGTCTGGCGCTGTGGGCCTTTGGCGGCATGATGCTGATTGACACGCCGCTGCAGCGGCGCATGAGAATCGCCGATTCGCCGGAACTGGCGCTGAACGACTGGCTGCGTTTCGGCGAACTGGACCCAAACGATGAGTGGCCTGTGCAGTGGGCCCGCTACTACGTTGAGCATTCCCGCACCGAGGTACACGACTGGCTCGCCAACGAGGGCATTAAATTCATGCCGGCAGTGAACTGGGTGGAGCGAGGCCGTTTTGGCGATGGCAACAGCGTGCCCCGCTACCACATCACCTGGGGCACCTCCCGGGAACTGGTGCGCTGCATGGTCAATGCCCTGCACGAAGCCAGTACCGGTGGCAGACTGGCCATTCATCACCGGCACCGAATTACCGCACTCGACCATCAGGCCGGTGAGGTCTGTGGCGCCATTGCCATCAACGAAGAAACCGGCGAAGAGGTCCGGTTTGAGGCCGCCAATGTGGTGCTGGCCATGGGCGGCATCAACGGCAGCCACGCCGAATGCCGGGCCAACTGGCCCAGACATCGCCCGCAACCGGCCACCATGCTTAACGGTGCCCACCCGTTTGCCGATGGCAAACTGCATCACTGGGCCAAAGATCACCTGGGCGCGCGCATCACTCACGCCGGCGAAATGTGGAATTATGCAGCGGGCTTCCCCCACCCCTATCCGCATTTCCCGGGCCACGGCCTGTCTACGATACCGTGTAAATCCGCACTCTGGTTGAACCACCGGGGCGAACGTATCGGGCCGGAACCCCTGGTGACCGGCTTTGATACTCACTGGCTGTGCCAACGGGTAGCCGAGCAGGAAAAGCCCTGGACCTGGCACCTGCTGAACCGGCGCATCGCTCTGAAAGAATTTGCCATCTCCGGCGCTGAACACAACGCCCGCATCCGGGACAAACAATTCCCGCTGTTCCTGAAAGAACTGCTGCTGGGCAACAAACCGCTGGTGAATCAGATGCAGAACGAAAGCCGTCACTTCCTGGTGGATGACACCCTGGAAGGGCTGGCGAAGAAAATGAACGCCCTGACCTGCTCTCTGGACATTGACGCCGCCACCCTGCAGGCCACTGCCGATGCTTTCGATGCCAATTTCAGAAAGGGCGATCAACTGAACAACGATGCCCAAATACGCATGATACGCCACGCCCGCCAATGGGGCCCGGACCGGCTGCGCACCTGCAAACCGGCGCCTCTGCAGAAACCAGGCGCCGGGCCGTATATCGCCATTCACATGCAACTGACCACCCGCAAGAGCCTGGGCGGCCTACGCACCGACCTGCAAAGCCGGGTGCTGGATGCCAGCGGCCAGCCCATCCGAGGCCTTTACTGCGTGGGCGAAGCGGCCGGTTTTGGTGGTGGAGGAAGCAACGGCAAACGGTCACTGGAAGGCACCTTCCTGCCCGGTTGCATACTGACGGCCCGGGCGGCCGCCCGTTCCATCACCAACGGAGGCTGACACCATGCCGCTGAGTTATCCGGCCACCGCCGCCGATTACCAGATCCTCGCCCGCCGTAAACTGCCCCGTTTCCTGGCAGACTACCTGGACGGCGGTGCCACCGAAGAGCAAACCCTGCGGGCCAATGTCAGCGGCTGGAAGGATATCGCCCTGCGCCAACGTGTGTTGATTGATGTCGATAACGTGGACACCCGCACCGAGCTGGCCGGGCAATCCTGCAGCATGCCTGTCGCCCTGGCGCCTCTGGGGCTGGCCGGAATGATGGCACAACGGGGAGAAGCCCAGGCAGTAAAAGCCGCCAATGCGGCCGAGGTGCCTTTCACCCTCTCCACCGTTGGCATATGCCCGTTGGCAGAAGTGAAAGCAGCCGCCACGGCGCCGTTCTGGTTCCAGTTGTACATGATTCGCGACCGGGGCTACGTAGAAAACCTGCTGAAAAAAGCCTGGCATTCCGGTTGCCAGACGCTGATCTTTACCATCGACCTGCCCCTGCCCGGCCCCCGGCATCGGGACACCCGTAACGGCCTGAACAGCGCCGGCGCCCGTTCCGTTGCGCTCAAAGCGCAGCAACTGCTATCCAGGCCCGGGTGGCTATGGCAGGTAGCGATAAAAGGTAAACCCCTGACCTTTGGCAACCTGAGCGACGCGGTACCAGAGGCCAGTAACCTGGACTCCTTCAAGCGCTGGGTCGATACCCAGTTCGATGCCTCCGTCACCTGGCAGGCCATCGAATGGCTGCGGGAACGCTGGCCAGGGAAACTGATCCTGAAAGGCATACTGGAAGTGGATGATGCCAAAGCAGCCGTCAACGTAGGCGCCGATGGCATCGTGGTGTCCAACCACGGCGGTCGCCAGCTCGACGGTGTAGCCGCCACCGCCCGCAAACTCCCTGATATCGTTGCCGCCGTTGGTCAAGACACCGAGATCCTGGTGGATGGCGGCATCCGCAACGGCGTAGACGTTTTCCGCGCCCTTGCCCTGGGAGCCAACGGCGTGATGATTGGTCGCCCCTGGGCGTGGGCCCTGGCGGCAGAAGGTCAGGCTGGATTAACCCGACTCCTGAACACCTGGCAGCAGGAACTGAAACTGGCCATGACCCTGACCGGTGTCACCAGAATTGCCGATATCAACGAGACCCATCTCGACCGGACCAATACAAACGAATTGACCCAAGCTGGAGAACAACAATGACCAACGGCGCTCAGGCACTCATGAAAACCCTGGTGGATTCGGGTGTTGAAGTCTGTTTTACCAACCCGGGCACCAGCGAAATGCATTTCGTCGCCGCCCTGGACAGCGAACCCGGAATGCGGGCGGTACTGGCCCTGTTTGAAGGCGTCGCCACCGGTGCCGCCGACGGCTACGCCCGGATGGCGGACAAACCCGCTGCTACCCTGCTGCACCTGGGCTGTGGCCTGGGTAATGGCCTGGCCAATCTGCACAATGCACGCAAGGGTAAGGTACCGGTGGTCAACATTGTTGGCGACCATGCCACCTACCATGTGAAATACGACGCCCAGTTGCAGTCTGACATCGAAACGGTCGCTCGCAACATCTCCCCCAGTTTTGTGCGCACGTCACAAAGCACAGAAGCCCTTTGCCAGGATGCCGCCGAAGCCATCACCGCCGCCCGGGGCCTGCCAGGGCAGGTAGCCACTCTGATTCTGCCAGCGGATGTGTCCTGGGGCGAAGGCGGCAAGCCTTGTGCCGCACCCACTCAACCGCAAGCGCCTGCAGCTGAAGATAGCGCTGTTAAAGCGGCCGCAGAAGCCATTAAGAGCGGTAAGAAAACCGCCCTGCTGCTGGGTGGCCGCGCCTTGCGTGAGCCCGCTCTGCTGGAGGCGGCACGCATTGCCGCCCACAACGGTGTCACCCTGTTTGCCGAAACCTTCCCAACCCGCATTGAACGGGGCGCCGGCCTGCCGCCGGTGGAGCGGATCGCTTACCTGGCGGAACTGGCCACTCTGCAGCTCTCCGAGTTTGACCACCTGATTCTGGTGGATGCCAAGGCCCCGGTATCCTTCTTCGCCTATCCGGGCAAACAAAGCTACCTGGTGCCAGACAACTGCACGGCTCACACCCTGAGCACGCCGGAGCAGGATGCCACCGCCAGCCTGAAAAAGCTGGCCGATACTCTCGGTGCCAGCAATGCCCAACCCAAGCTGCAGGCGCCCGGCCGCCCCGGCCTGCCCAAAGGTAAACTCACCGCCGAAAAGGTTTGCCGGGCGGTGGGCGAACTGATGCCCGAGAACAGCATTATCGTGGATGAAGCCATCACCTCCGGCCTGATGCTGAACGCCATGACCGCAGGCTCGCCACGGCACGACCTGATCACCCTCACCGGCGGGGCCATCGGGCAAGGCATGCCCAACGCCATCGGCGCAGCCATCGCCTGTCCGGATCGCCAGGTTTACGCACTGATCGGTGACGGCACCGCCATGTATACCAACCAGGCCCTGTGGACCATGGCGAGGGAAAATCTGAACGTGACCACCATCATCTTCAACAACGCTTCCTACTCGATCCTGAACGTAGAACTGGAACGGGTTGGCGCAGAAGAAGCCGGTGCCAAGGCGAAATCCCAACTCGACATCAGTGGCCCGGTCACCAACTACGCGTTGCTGGCCCAGAGCATGGGCGTGCACGGCACCCGGGTAACCACGGCGGAAGAGCTGATCAAAGCCATGGAATACGCCAAACACAACCCCGGCCCGCACCTGATTGAAGCGGTGGTGCCGGAATCCTTGAATGGCGTAAAAAGAAAGGTTCTGCCCTGGCTGCTGAAGTCGCTGCCGAGCCTGCCAAGGCCGCTGACCAAAGCCCTGAAAAAGAAAATCGCGCCCTGATCCGGGCAAAAAAAGGCGCAGATCACTTTCGTGACTGCGCCTTTTCCTTCGACTAGATAGGTAACTCTGCTCAGACCCGGTAGCGGCTGACCTGGTCGGTCAACTCACCGGCCAGTGCCTTGAGGCGCTGGGTCGCTTCGCCGGCGCGACGGGTTCCCTGGGCAGTCTGTTCCGAGATTGCCACGATTTCGTGGACATTCTGGTTGATGGTTTCCGACACGCTGGTCTGCTCTTCCGCAGCACTGGCAATCTGGGTGTTCATATCGGTAATCGTGTTCACGGCCTGGGAAATACGCTGCAGCGCTTCGTTCACCTGGCGGGTTTCCTCCACGGTTTCCTCGCTGCGCTGGCTGATGGCGCCGATCAGCGTTACCGCCTGCTGGGCACCTTTCTGCAGCCGCTCGATGGTCGCCTGGATCTCCTGAGTGCTCTTCTGGGTCCTGCTTGCCAGCGTACGTACCTCGTCGGCAACCACGGCAAAGCCACGGCCGGCTTCTCCGGCGCGAGCCGCCTCGATGGCAGCATTCAGGGCCAACAGATTGGTCTGGTCGGCAATCTCCCGAATAACCTCCAGCACGCTGTCGATCTGGCGGGAGTCGGTGCCCAGTTTTTCTATGACCTGAACACCCTCTTCCACCTGTTTGGAGAGCCCGCCAATCACCTCGATGGCCTGGTAGACCAGCCCCTGGGCATCGGTTACCTGAGCGGTAGCGTGTCCAGCCGAATCCGACGCTTCACTGGCATTACCGGCCACTTCCTGGGCTGCGGCGGTCATCTCATTCATGGCGGTGGCTACCTGATCACTTTCCGATTTCTGGCGCTCAACGCCCTGCTCGGCTTCCACCATGACCTCGTTCAACTCGCCGGTGGTAACATTCAATGTCTCGGCCGACTGGCGGACCTGGCGGACCAGCCCATGCACCTGATCCGCAAAGCTGTTGAACGCCGTGGCCAACTGGGACAGCTCATCCCTGCCCGAGACGTCAAGCCGACGGGTAAGATCCCCGTCGCCACTGGCAATGCCATTCATCGCCGTCACCGCCGACTTCAACGGACTGATAATGCCGCGAACCACTACCAGGGCAAGGAAGACAATAATGGCCAGGGCGATCAGGGAGGTGGTCACCGAGCCAATGATCGCCTCACCCAGGGAATCGCCCACCCGCTGTTCCATGGAAGCAACCTGAGATTCCAGGCCGTCAATCCAGAATCCGGTGCCGATCATCACGCCCCATTTCGGCAGCATTTCGGCATAGCCTAACTTGGGGGCTACGTTACCGGTTTCCGGGTGTTTCCAGCCATAGGGTACATAGCCGCCTCCATTGCGCGCAGCCTGAATCAGTTCCCGGATCAGGTGGGTGCCGTTCGGGTCCTGAAAGCCCCAGAGGTTACGACCTTCCAGGGCGGGATTGACACCGTGCATCAGCGAAACACCTTCCGTGTTGTAGGCGAACAGGTAGCCCTCGCTGCCGGAGTCATCAAAACGCAATTGCCGCAAGATGTCCCAGGCCTGCTGCTGGACCTCAGGATCATTGGCCGAGCCTGGCTGCTCATATAGGTGCTGGATGGAAGTTTTCGCCAGTTCCAGATAGTTGCGCAGTTCCTGGCGCTTGCTGGCCTCCATGTCTTCCGAGAAGCTGGCAACCGCCTGTTCCCCGATCGAGCGGGCCTGATTCAGGTTGTAGGTGGTCAGCAATGCAGTCAGAACAATAACCGGCACCAGTGCCAGCAACAGCACCCTCGCCTGGATGGTCAGATTCTTCATGTGGTGTGTTTTCCGTGGTTGGAATGGCTGTCGGAGAAGTCCGCTAAAAAAAGATTAGCAATCCTACAGAAAAACACACGACAGATTTATCGAGGAAACCTCGTAGTTTGTAAAACCAGTGCAACCAGGGCGTTATCTTTTGTAACGGTCAGTCCTTGAACTCGGCTTTGTCCAGCCCGTGTTTCTTCATTTTGTCATACAGCGTCTTGCGGGCAATCCCGAGCTGAACCATGGTGTCCTTGATGCTACCGTGGCAGGCGTTCAGAGCACTGACAATAGCCGAGCGTTCAAAGCCATCCATCATTTCCGACAACGTCTGCCGGCTGGCAATGTTCGGTCCGCTGGCGGAATCCCCTTCGGCCAGGGCTGCCGGGCCCAGCAAGACATATCGCTCAGCCAGGTTACGCAGTTCCCGAACGTTGCCGGGCCAGGAATGCTGCATCAGCCGGGCAGCCTGACGTGCGTCCAAAGGCACACTCTCGCGGTCATAGCGAGCGGCAGCAATCAGGACAAAGTGATGGAACAGTTTGGGGATGTCTTCCTTTCGCTCCCGCAATGGCGGAATATCCACCTTCACCACGTTCAGGCGGTAGTACAGATCGGAACGGAAGTCGCCCTTGTCACTCAGTTCCTTCAGATCGGACTTGGTGGCGGCGATAATTCGCACGTCCACATCCACCACCTGGTTACTGCCCAGACGTTCGACCCGTTGCTCCTCCAGAACCCGCAGCAGCTTTACCTGCAACGGCATGGGCATGCTTTCCAGCTCATCCAGGAACAGGGTACCCCGGTGTGCATGCTCAATCTTGCCGATACGGCGCTTGTCGGCACCGGTAAACGCCCCGGCCTCATGGCCAAACAGTTCACTCTCAATCAGGTGCTCCGGCACCGCACCGCAGTTGATGGCCACGAAATTGTGGCCGCTGCGGGGACTGTTCTCATGAATATAGCGAGCCAGGGCATCCTTACCGGAGCCGGTCTCGCCATGGAGCAGAATATTGGCCGAGATATCCAGTACCGGGTCGATGGTAGCCATCACCTTTTGCATGGCGGGGGAGTCCCCCAGCATGCGTGGGCCAGGCCGTGCCAGGTGCTTCAGTTGGGCTTTCAGCCGGCGGTTTTCCAAAGCCAGGTGGCGCTTTTCCAGAGCGTGGCGCAGCAGTTCAATCAGCTCCTCGTGATCAAATGGCTTTTCAATAAAGTCATAGGCCCCTTGCTGCATGGCCGACACGGCGGTACTGATGTCGCCCTGGCCGGTCAACAGGATCACCGGAATATCCTCATCCAGCGCCCGGATATTCTGCAACAGCTCCAGGCCATCCATACCCGGCATGTTGTAATCGCACAGAACGATGCCCTCGAACTCGGGATGAATCTGTTTCAAGGCCGACGCACCATCGGCAAAGCAGGCCACCGGAATATCTTCCAGCGCCAGGGTCTGCTCCATCAGTGGCCGGATATCCGGGTCGTCATCCACGAAAATGACCGAAGCTGTTGTCATTCCTCTGCCCTACGCTGTTTCAGTTTCAGAACAAATTCTGCACCCGGGCCGTCGTTACGGTTGTGGCCGACCAGACTGCCACCAAGCGCCTCAACTATCTGGCGCGAGATGGATAGCCCAAGGCCCAGGCCCTGTTTGACCGAGCGGGTGGTAAAAAACGGCTCAAACACCTGCTCGGTGTTGCCAGGAAGACCGTGACCGTTATCCCGCACCCGGCAACGCCAGTGATCACCGTCATCATCAATCATAATATCGATAGCCGGATCGTCACGGCCTTCCAGCGCCTGGACCGCATTCGCCATCAGGTTGACCATCACCTGCTCAATACGGATCAGATCGCCATGGCACATGACCGGCTGATCGGGCCGGTGCCAGCGCATCTCGATGCCGGTGCTGCTGTTCTGGGCACGGATAATCTTCAGAGCCGCATCAACCGCCAGCCTGAGATCGACTATCGACGGCGGCCCCTCAGACTTGCGGGCGAAAACCTTGAACTGCCGGATCAGCTCCGCCATTTTGTCGCACAGGCCAACGATTTCCGCCAGATTCGCATCCACCATGTCGGTGGCGCCCCGCTCCAGAAACTTCCGGCTATTGCGGGCATAGCCCTGAATCGCCGTCAGGGGCTGATTAATCTCGTGGTTCAGCCCCGCAGACATCTGCCCCAGCACCGCCAGCTTGGCTGCCTGAATCAGTTCCTGCTGGGTTTCGCGCAATTCGGTCTGGGCGCGTTCTCGCTCCTGGATCTCCCCCAGCAGCTGATCGTTGGAGCGTTTCAGGTCCGCAGTACGCTGTGCCACGCGACGCTCCAGCTGTTCACCCCGCAAGGCCAGCTCACGCTCTCGCCGGTAGCGCTCCCGCAGGTAAAGCCAGGTCAGGAAACCGGCCAGGAACAGCGCGAGGCCTGCGGCCACAAACCCGGCGCGAACCCAGAGGACCGATCGGGTTTCCGTCAGTACCAGCAGGCTCCAGTCCAGACGGGGCAGACCGATTTGTACGGTCAGATAGGTGCCAACCCTGTCGTTGTCCCGCAACTGGATTCGGGCGGATTCTTCAGCCAGCCCCCAGGGCCTGCCGGAAATCGAGAAATCGACAGGCCGCAGATCCCGCTCCGGGTACCGCTGGTGAATCCGGTTGGCTTTTTCGGCATCGTTTCCGGGTCGGAAATCCCGATAAAGCCACTGGCTGCGACTGGAGAGGAAACTGATACCGTCGCCATCCAGCACCACCATTTCAGCCTGCTGGGACGATTCAGGCCGGTGCCACTGGGATTCCAGCTCGTGCACCAGCACCTTGATGGCCACCACCCCCAGCATGTTCCCCCGCTGATCACGCACCGGATGGGTGAAGTAAAGGCCTCGTTCCAGGGAGCGGGAGCCCAGCGCAAAGTAGGCAACAGATTCCCCGGTGCGGACGGCCTGATAAAAGTAGGGTCGGAAGGCGTAGTTGTTGCCAACGAAGGTGTCCGGCTGACCAAAATTGTTGGCGGCAATGGTCATGCCGGAGAGATCCATCAGATAGATGTCGGAGCCACCAACAATGGTCGCCATCCGCTGCATCTGCTCATTGGCCCTGAGCAGGGTCACGGCATCGTCCGGTTGCTCGAGCGCACCAGCCAACAGGGGGTGTTCGGCAATCAGGGCCGGTACCGGCAGGTAACGGTTCAGCTCGTTGGCCACCAGTTGCCGGTACCGGAAGGCCTCCTGCAAGGCCTCCTGCTCCAGTTGCCGGTAACCGTACCAACCGCCCAGAAGCCAGGACAGCAGCATGATGACAACCAGAATGACAACGACGCTGAGGCGCTGGAGCATGGAGTTCAGTTCCGAAACAGCAAAGAGGGGCCTCGGCCAAGCCTAGCGCCCCCGGCCCGGCAGGACAACCCGCTCAGCAGCGGGCTGCCCTCAGGGCACTGGCCAGATCAGGCCGTGGCGAGAGCCGGCGCACGTTTGCGCTGGATGAGCATGGCGATCACCGCCAATGCGATACCTGCCAGGTCCGTCCACAAACCGCCCTCGATGGTGAGCAGGGCTGCCGCCACCAGCAGCAGCCGTACCAGAACCGGGGCAGACGACCGTGCGAACCAACCCAGCACACCGGCAGACAGCAGGTACACGCCAAAGGTAGCGGTAATCAGCGCCCGGGCGATCTCGAACCATCCACCTTCCATCAACAGGGCACTGTTGTAGAAGAACATGAAGGGCACGATGAACGCTGCAATGCCGATACGGAACGACGCGACCGATGTCGACATGGCGTTGGCACCGGAAATACCCGCTGCCGCATAGGAGGCCAGGGCCACGGGCGGTGTGATGGCCGAGACCACCGCAAAGTAGAACACAAAGAAGTGCGCGGTCAGCGGTTCAATCCCCAGCTGCACCAGGCCCGGCGCCACGACCGAAGCCGCAACCGCATAAGCCGCGGTGGTCGGCATGCCCATACCCAGCAGAATGGAAATGAACATGGCAAACACCAGTGCCAGCAGATGGCTATGGGCCGCCACATCCAGCAACAGCACCGAGAACCGGGCGCCAACGCCAGTGAGTGAGATCACACCCACAATCACGCCGGCTGCCGCACAGACCACGATGATCTGAATCGACATGTAGGCCGCTATCTCAAACGCATGCAGAATCTGCCGCAGGCCCATCTTGTTGGGCGAAATCCAGCTGACCACCGCCGCGGAAATCGTGGCAAGGGTACCGGCGCGAATCACCGAGTAGCCCTGGAACAGCGCCACAATCAGAATAATGATGGGCACAAACAGGTATACCTGGCGCAGCATCAGGCGCAGATTGGGCAGTTCGTCTTCGCGCATGCCGCGCATACCCAGCTTCTTGGCCTCGAAATCGACCATGAAGTAGACCGAGGCGAAGTACAGAATCGCCGGAATGATCGCTGCAATGGCAATCTCGGTATAGGGAATACCGGTGATTTCCGCCATGATGAAGGCACCCGCACCCATGATCGGCGGCATGATCTGCCCACCCGTGGACGCTGCTGCCTCAACCGCGCCGGCGGATTCCTTGCTGTAGCCAACCCGCTTCATCAGGGGGATGGTCAGGGAACCGGTGGACACCACGTTCCCGGCACTGGTGCCGTTGATCATGCCCATCAGGCCAGAGGCGAAAATGGAGACTTTGGCGGGACCACCCCGGGACCGGCCAGCCGCTGCAAAGGCGAAATTCACAAAGTAGTCACCTACCTTCGACGCCTGCAAAAACGCGGCAAAGATAATGAACAGGATAATGTAGGTCGAAGACACCGCCGTGGTCGGCCCGAGGATACCGGCATCGGTATACACCTGGCTGAAGAAGCGCTGCACCGACAGCCCGGGATACCCCAGAAAGCCCGGAAGGTAGGGGCCGGCGAAGACGTAGGCCAGAAACACCAGCGCAATCACCACCAGAGCCATACCGGCTACCCGGCGGGTAAGCTCCATAATCAGCGCGGTACCGGCCACAGCGGCAAAAGAAATACCCACGGGGGCGAACGCGGTGCCGGTGGTCATCCGCATGGAGGTGTTGAACACCACCAGCAGGTAGGCAGCAACCGCCACAGAGCAGATGATGAGAACCAGATCCGGCACGCTGAACCGGGCACGATCGCGCTGGTGGAACCAGCTCATGACAATACCCACACCGGAAGCCGCCAGCAGCGGCCAGCCAAAGTGCCAGGTTTCCAGCTCGGCGGGAATCCGCAGGGTACCACCCAGAATCATCTGGTGAAAGGCGTAAGTCTGGTACAGCGCATAGAGCGCTGGAATCAGTGCGACTGCTGCAAACCAGGTGGTCCAGCGATGCCGCGCAGCACCTTCTTCACTGGAAACGAAGCGGGCACCGGCAAACAGGATAAAGCCCAACACCAGGGCACCGGCCACGTGCACAATACGGAACGACCAGGTTTCCATGGGCGACACGTTCAGGGTGTAGAGGTGAAACGCCGAATAGGCAATGGCCAGCAACACCACGAACTTCAGCAAAATACCGGTGTACAGGCGACGGTTCGCCTCTACCGGTTCTTCATCCACATTGTGGGCCAATACATGGTCTTCATTGACCGTCAGGTTTTCTGCCAGCTGCGTTTCGCCGCCGGCATGGGATTGTTCTTTGGTCATGATAAGTCCTGCCTGTCTGAGAGGCGGTGAATCGGTATCGACCGGATGCCGAAGGGTCGTCAGGCGACCCTTCGGCCTGGTTCATTACTGCTTGATGGCCGCGTCTTCGATGGGATAGCCGTTCTCGTTGAACCAGCGTGCTGCACCCGGATGCCAGGGCAGTACCTTATTCTTGGTGTAGTTCTCGGGAACGGAGTGGCGCGCTGCCTTGTGGATCGACACCATCTTGTCGTTGTTCTCCATGGTCAGCTTGGTGATTTCATACACAAAGCTTTCCGGCATGTCGCAGTTCACCATGGCGAAGTTCCACATGGAGACCACTCGGGATGGAGCGTCCAGGGACTGGTAGGTGCTGGCCGGAATGACGAACTCCGACACCGGGAAGTTATCGACGATCTTCTTGGCTTCATCATCGTTCATGCCGATCACGTTAACGTCGGTCTGGACTTCCAGCTGGCTGACCGCCGGAATGGGAATACCGGCCGCAAAGGCCACCACATCAATCAGACCATCCTGAAGCTGGCCACCGAGGTCTGACCAGCTGCCGTTACGACGCTCGAACTTGACGCCCAGCGTTTCCATCATGCGCGGGAAGTAGGTATCCGAGGTGGAGCCGGCCGGCCCGAAACCAATGGTGGCACCGTCCGGAATCTCGGAGATGCTGGTAATACCAGAGCTGGACAGCGTGGCGATGGAGAACGGGGTTTCATACATCGGGAACATGGCACACACGTTGTCCATCTTCATGCCCGGGGCCAGCGGGCTCTCGCCTTCCATGGACTCACGGGCCGGGCCCATGGTGGTCAGGCCAAACTTCAGATCCCCGGTGTGAACCAGCGCCATGTTCTGAACCGGGCCGCCAGTGATTTCAGCACCACCAGACACTCCCAGATTCTCCGCCACGAAATTTGCCCAGCCGGAGCCATAGGCAAAGTAGGTGCCGCCCTGGCTTGCCGTGCCAACGGTAAAGCTCTCGGGCCAGCCGGCACGATCCTGGGCAATCACAGGGCCAGCAACAACGGAGGAGGCGATCGCAGCCGCCAGAATGGTTTGAAGTTTCATAAGAAATGCTCCCGATTCATCTTGTTGGTTGGGTGCTGATGAGGCCTGCCCGGCCTCGCTGGGGGAGCTATCAGCAAGGGCCAGGCCAGTTAGTAAAAATACTTACAAAACAATTAATTGATTTCTTATTAGACAAATAGACGAAGAACATTGGGTGGCTAACCACCCACAGCAAAGCTAATAATGGGTGGATATTCACCCATGATATTTTCGGGAGAACCAATGTCAGACTCGGAGCAATTCGCCAGCGATAATTACAGTGGTATCTGCCCCCAGGCCTGGAACGCCATGGAACAGGCCAACCAGAAGGACGAACCTGCCTACGGCGAAGACAGCTGGACAACCAAAGCGGCAGACCAACTACGCGAAGTATTTGGTACCGATTGCGACGTTTACTTCGTATTCAATGGCACAGCCGCAAACTCGCTCGCTCTGGCGTCCATCGGGCAGTCCTTCCACAGTGTCATCTGCCACGAACTGGCCCACATCGAGACCGATGAATGCGGCGGCCCGGAATACGCCTCCAACGGGGCAAAGCTGTTGCTGGGTACCGGTGCCAACGGCAAGCTGACCCCGGAAAGCGTGGAACACCTTGTCACCAAACGCAGCGATATTCACTATCCCAAACCCAAGGCCCTGAGCATCACCCAGGCAACGAAAGTGGGTACCCTTTATTCCCCAGAAGAACTCCGTGCGCTGCGCGCAGTGGCCGACCGCCATAGCCTGAACATTCATATGGATGGCGCACGCTTTGCCAACGCGGTAGCAGCGCTGGACGTGCACCCTTCTGAAATCACCTGGAAAGCGGGTGTCGACGTGCTCTGTTTCTCCGGCACCAAGAATGGCCTGGCCCTGGGTGAAACGGTCATTTTCTTCAACCGTAAACTGGCCGAAGACTTTGAATGGCGCTGTAAACAGGCGGGGCAACTCGCCTCAAAGATGCGCTATATCTCAGCCCCCTGGTGCGGACTGCTCACGGACGATACCTGGCTAAAAAATGCCAGGCACGCCAATGCCTGTGCCGAACGACTGGAGCATGGACTGCGGGGTATTGAAGGCGTATCCCTGCGTTACCCCAGGCAGGCGAATGGTGTGTTTGTGGATTTACCGGAAACTACCCAGGCTGCGCTAAGGGCGAAAGGGTGGAAGTTCTACAACTTTATTGGCGGCTGTTCCCGGCTGATGTGCTCCTGGTCGACCTCGGAGGAGCAGGTAGATCGGTTTTTGCGGGATGTTCGGGAGTTTGCGGGGGTACCTGGGTAGAAGCGACAAATCGCATACTACGTGGATTGTTTGGCAAAGGGCAGCCTGTTCTCCATCCAAACTTACTCATTGGGACCGATGGGTGGCCCCTGCATTGGTTTTGTCGCGCACTAGCTAACCCTATGGTGCTGCCAATGGAATGGCTACCACGGCGACGGCATACTTCCCTCATCAATCAACTCCTGAGTTTGCAATCGGTAACCGCTTGGGTCCCCTTCGACCTCTTCGGCTTGGACGTTTTCGATCAGCGGCGTGTAGAAATCGTGGCTGCGATCGTAATTGCAGGTGGAGCAAAAAGCCTTCCACCAGGCAAGCGCTTCTCCCTTACCTGAAAACCCAACAATCAGAGTATGGCTATAGTCATCAAGCGGATAGTCCCGATACCATTTGCGCAGTTTGTCATCAAGATCCTCTGGCAGCGAAAGGATAACTTCATAGAATGTCTGGGTCCGGTAGGAGAACCAGCGGGCATGCACGGTGCTGGGGGCAGGTTTAGGGCTTATCCCCACGATAGCCCCTCCTGGGGGAATGTGGTCAAAGCCACCTCCCGATGTGCCGCCACGAGCAATCCATGAATCATCAAACTTTATGCTCTCAATCCAAACAGGCCACCCTTTTGGCCCTCCAGCCACGGACACGGCAAAGTCGTACCTGCGAGGTTCCGAGGAGCAAGCCGTTACCAAGACCAGCAATAGAAATGAAAAGGCTACCCTTGCCGTGATGTTATTGCGCATGAGCAACTCCTTTGCTGAGCGGGGTTATGGCCTTAGTTGGCCGGTTGAAAAACACTGTTCGATTACCAGAGGGGTCCGGCTCCAGACCAAGCCGGTAGATGCTGTCAGAGGTGTGGATATATCCACCCAGGTAATCTCTTGACGCATCAAGTAATCCCCCACTTGTATGCCAACTGCTCAGCGCGGCCTGCAAGTCTTGAGGGATTTGGAAGTCTTTGTTGTTGGTATTCATCTGCCTGCGTGGCACGTCGCTCTGCAACGCGAATTCGTACATCCGATGCAGGTTATAGATAGCCAATTCCTTACGGGTACGCCTTCGCTCCTGCACGTGGATGTCTCCATTTGGCTGGGGCACCGCTACCACCGTCCGGCCTGGGCGCGCGTACTTCGCCTCAAGATGTGGAATCGCTGTGCGCTGAGTATGGCCGCCGTCCGCAAGCCCCGAGTGGATACCCAGAACGATCTTCTCAATATTCTCGAAGCCCTTGTCCGGATTTTCATAACCGCCGCCCACATCGGAATGGGCACCCGGTACAGCTATTTCCATAAAGTGTGAGGGCCCATTACCGTTGGCATCCATAATACTGCTCAATGGGAAATTCTTGCGGATCTCGTGATGGGCTGTAAGGTGCACCACCCGTTCGGCACTGCTGGGCGAAAGGTTCAGGTTAAAGTCCAGGTTGGCGTTGTCTCCAGGTAGGTAAAAACTACCCACCGTATCGAACAGGCCAACAAAATTCACCCGGACCTTCACACCAGGCGGGAATGCAGGTACGGGTGTGACGCTAACCATTGGGGAAAACAAAGAGGCACCTTTAAACTGGGGCAGCAGGACCGCTTCACGTTGTTCATTAATCAGATTGACAAAATGCCGGGCCAGAGCCGCGCCACGGCTGAAGCCGAATACATCGAAGACCACTTCGTCGTAATCCCCAGCATGGATTTCATCTCGCATCCGTCTAATCGCAAACTCTATCCTGTCATGTCCACCCTCGGGCCCAATGCCCAAACCCAAACCCATGAGGTCCTCCGAGGCCTCAAAGCCATTCGGAGTGTGCTGGCCGTCAATGGTGCCAGGTCCATTAACGTAGATTCTTCGATATTTGCTGCCAAGGCCATCGTCACGGTACAGGTCATACAACTTCGCCACATTCGTCACATCGCGGTTCGCCAGGATCTGGTCATTGCCTCGATGGTTGCCAGTGCCATCAAAAAACACCCCCAGGCGGAGGGTTTTGCCAGACTCATCAATATCCTTGGTGGCCTGAGAAGGGGTTGCGGCTGAGCCACCTCTTCCACCTGCATGGCTGGAGGTGCGACTGCGTAGCTGCGCCCCGGAAGAGGCCTGCATGCCGTTTGTGTGTGTTTCTGCTGTACTGGATTCTGAGCTCAAAGGCGCAGAGTGAGCATTTGCCCCCGAAACACCAGAAAATGGCAATGGCGCATGGGTATCGCCAACCACCACACTACTGCTGCCAATGGTGACTCCACCACAGGAAATCGCACCACCGGTTGTGGCAACGGGTAACCCGTTAATGAAAACCGTGCTTGAACCGGAAGCGATAGTACGCGGATGAGGGGAATGCTTGGGTTTGGAGTGCAGGGCAAGTTGGTCACCTACCCGCGCGACGGGCTTGCCGTCGATGAGTACATCCGGAGAACCATTGATTACCGGGGTGGGCGGAAAACCCTCATGATCGGTACCGAGATCCCCCAACAGCACAACTTTCTTGCCGCTCATGGCTTTGCTCCTTGCTTCTTCCTTGATGCCCGAAAATCCTCGGGGTTCCTTGACGGGCAATCCTGCCCTCATGCCAACTTCAATAAGACCACATGCGCTCCTTATTGCTGTGGAGCAAAGTGTATCAGCACCACTCTCCCATAAGGAAACATCTACTATGTAATCGAATACTAGTCACAATAGTACGTGAAGGAGTTGTTTAGAATACAGCACCGGGCAATACCCAAGTACCTAACAACATATTGAAAGTGGAGACCTGAACGGAGAAGTGGCATGTTCCATTTTGGAACGTGCCACCCAATAGGACTCAGTCGAAACTGAACCCCACCTGTAGCTGCGTCGATCATCAAGTTACCGATCGTAATTGATTACAGCATCCAGAGCAGTCGCCATGGTTATTTCTGAGACTCAATCCACGCGCCCGCGAGGGGCGCGACGTGTCGATCTGTTGCGACCCTTGCCCTACGCCTCCGTTTCAATCCACGCGCCCGCGAGGGGCGCGACCCCCACAGCTTTTCAAGCCGGGCCGCCCATGCCTGTTTCAATCCACGCGCCCGCGAGGGGCGCGACCAGCAACCCCACCCTGACAGACCAGGACCTGCGGGTTTCAATCCACGCGCCCGCGAGGGGCGCGACACTGACGCTGAGACAGGCCGGCCATGAGGATTTGGTTTCAATCCACGCGCCCGCGAGGGGCGCGACGCCATCCTCCCAGCCATCCTGAGCGGCGATAGGCGGGTTTCAATCCACGCGCCCGCGAGGGGCGCGACTCTATCGTGGCCGGGACGCAGATCACCACGGCGAGTTTCAATCCACGCGCCCGCGAGGGGCGCGACTTCATCGGACAGGTCGTAGTTGCCGGTCTGTTCTCGTTTCAATCCACGCGCCCGCGAGGGGCGCGACCGCAGATTCAGGCCATCCGTAACGCGTCGTTCGGTTTCAATCCACGCGCCCGCGAGGGGCGCGACGCGCCAGGGGAAGGCATGGACCCCGCGGATGCGGTGTTTCAATCCACGCGCCCGCGAGGGGCGCGACAGGCGAAACTCAAAACGCGCAACCAATGGCGCAAGGTTTCAATCCACGCGCCCGCGAGGGGCGCGACTGGCCGAGGCAAGGGCAAAAAACGAAAGCCCTGGGTTTCAATCCACGCGCCCGCGAGGGGCGCGACGAAGTCGCTCACTTTTCACCTCCCGGCCCGGGCAGTTTCAATCCACGCGCCCGCGAGGGGCGCGACGGCTCCGGTGGAGTTGTGGGTAAACACTCATAAGTTTCAATCCACGCGCCCGCGAGGGGCGCGACCAGCTCGTCCAGCCGTAACCGTCCGGTAAACCCATCTTGAGCCAGGCGCTGCGGCCGTCAGGATAGTGTCCACTTATTTTTAAGTGGACACTTAACATGACCAACATAAGCGTAACCAAGCCCTACCAAAAACGTCGTCGTTACTCCAAAGAGCTGAAGGCTCGTATCGTCGCCGAATGTCTGAAGCCCGGGGCGTCTGTTTCCCGGATTTCGCTGGATAACGGCCTCAACGCCAACATGGTCCGGCGCTGGATGAGCGAAGCGCGAAGGGCGGCTAAAACTCCGGAAGCACCTGAATTCGTTCCGGTCCGTCTGCCAGCCGTAGCGCCTGTGCCGGACACCCTGTCAGTCTCGAATCAATGTAGCACCATCCGCATCAAGATTCCCCGCGCCGGTGGTGCGGTTGTGGTGGAGTGGCCTGCGGAGCAAGCTCATCAGTGTGCGGCTTTGCTTCGGGATCTGTTGGGATGATCCGCATTGATGAGATCTGGCTGGCCACCGAACCGCTGGATATGCGGGCCGGACCCGACAAGGCCCTGGCGCGGGTTATTCAGGTATTCGGTTCGGCTAAACCCCATTGCGCCTACCTGTTCGCCAACAAGCGAGGCAATCGGATGAAGGTGCTGATCCATGATGGCCTGGGCATCTGGTTGTGCGCCCGCCGGCTGAACCGGGGCAAATTCCACTGGGGCGAAACCTGGCGTGGTGACCAACTGCGCCTGACCGAGGAACAGTTGTCTGCCTTGGTTCAGGGCCTGCCCTGGCAGCGCATTGGCGCGGAGGGCGTCATCTGCATCCTGTAATCACAAGTGCTGTGATGCCGCTATAGCCAGAACCGCGAATCGCCTGCCGAACAGAGACTTGGCATACTAGGCGGCATGACTCAGCGCCCCGATATCAACCAACTCTCAGCCGATCAGCTCCGCGCTCTGGCGACGGAACTGATGGACTCTCTGGACGCCAAGGATCAAGCCTTGGGCCGGAAGGAGCGGGAGTTGGTGCGCCGCAATGCCATCATCGAGAAGCTGACCCACGAAGTCGCCATCCTCAAACGTCACAAGTTCGCCCGCCGCAGTGAGCAACTCGATGCCGTTCAGGGCAAGCTCCTGGACGAGCTGATCGACAGCGACCTGGCCGCCATCGAAGCCGAGCTGGACCAGGCGATGACTGAGGAGCAGAAGGCCGCTCGACCCAAGCAGAAGCCTAAGCGCACCCCGCTGCCACCGGAGCTGCCCCGTACCCTGATCCACCACGAACCGGACAATACCCGGTGCCAGTGTGGCTGCCAGCTCAAGCGTATTGGCGAAGACATCAGCGAGAAGCTGGATTACGTCCCGGGCGAGTTCACGGTGGAGCGCCACATCCGGGGCAAGTGGGCCTGCGAGCAGTGCGAGACCTTGATCCAGGCACCGGTACCACCGCAGGTGATCGACAAGGGCATCCCCACCGCCGGCCTGCTGGCTCAGGTGTTGGTGGCCAAGTACGCGGACCACCTGCCACTGTACCGTCAGGAACGCATCTTCGGCCGTGCCGGCCTGGAAATACCCCGTTCAACACTCGCCGAATGGGTCGGTGCCTGCGGTGTGCAGTTGCAGCCCCTAGCAGATGCGTTGAGAAACGCCTTGCTGGAACACAACGTTCTGCACGCCGATGAAACGCCGGTCAGCATGTTGGCTCCGGGTAAGAAGAAAGCCCACAAGGCCTACGTCTGGGCTTACTGCACCACACCGTTCTCGGACCTGAAAGCCACCGTTTACGACTTCGCCCCAAGCCGGGCGGGTGAACACGCCCGTACCTTCCTGGGTGACTGGCAGGGCAAATTGGTCTGTGACGACTACGCCGGCTACAAGGCCGGGTTCGGTAACGGGATCACCGAAATCGGCTGTATGGCCCACGCCCGACGCAAGTTCTACGACCTGCAAGAGGCCAACAAGAGCGAACTGGCGGCCAAGGCCCTGGAATACATCGGCGGACTCTACGAGATCGAACGGGAAACCAAAGACCTGCCGCCGGATAAGCGTCGGGACATCCGACAAGCCAGAGCTAAACCACTGGCTGAGGCACTGCATCAATGGATGCTGGAGCATCGCCAGAAAGTGCCGGATGGTTCCGGCACGGCCAAAGCACTGGATTACAGTCTCAAACGTTGGGAAGCGCTGACGCGCTACCTGGACGATGGCGGGGTGCCCATCGACAACAACTGGGTGGAAAACCAGATCCGGCCCTGGGCACTGGGCCGCAGCAACTGGTTGTTCGCGGGATCACTACGCAGTGGCCAACGGGCGGCTGCGGTGATGACCCTGATCCAGTCCGCCAAGCTGAACGGGCATGATCCCTATGCCTATCTGAAGGATGTGCTGACCCGCTTGCCGACGCAGAAGAACAAAGCCATCGACGAGCTGTTGCCCCACAACTGGACGCCGGCTACACCTGACAAGGTGTGATGGGCGGACGCTTACGTCCAGCCGGCTGCTAATGACGCCAGACAGTTTCAATCCACGCGCCCGCGAGGGGCGCGACGCCAGTGGAAAGCATGGCAAAACGCCAGAGATAGGTTTCAATCCACGCGCCCGCGAGGGGCGCGACCGCCCGAAGGTGCATATTGACCTGGGCCAACACGTTTCAATCCACGCGCCCGCGAGGGGCGCGACTTTTCGCCCCCTCCGTTTTCCCGAGCATCTTTTTTGTTTCAATCCACGCGCCCGCGAGGGGCGCGACCTGGCGAACTGTGCGCCCTGGCCAGAGAGGATGTTGTTTCAATCCACGCGCCCGCGAGGGGCGCGACCTGGCCAGTCTGTTCGGCCTGCATGGCGGCTTGCTGTTTCAATCCACGCGCCCGCGAGGGGCGCGACTTGGCTTGCAGATCCTCGAAATACTCCTGCAGCCGTTTCAATCCACGCGCCCGCGAGGGGCGCGACCCCTCAATCACGCAATAAGGCTCACCAGTTTTAAGTTTCAATCCACGCGCCCGCGAGGGGCGCGACATAAACGCCCCACGCCGCCGCCAGAATTGCGGCAGGTTTCAATCCACGCGCCCGCGAGGGGCGCGACATGTGGGTCTGGCGACTGGTGGGCGACAGGGCCGTTTCAATCCACGCGCCCGCGAGGGGCGCGACCGTTGGCGGCGATCTCCCGGCGGGGGATCTCGTCGTTTCAATCCACGCGCCCGCGAGGGGCGCGACGCCATGTATGCGGAGGTTTCCCCTCCAGAAAATGTTTCAATCCACGCGCCCGCGAGGGGCGCGACGCTTGGCAACCTCTACGTCAATTACCTTATCCAGGTTTCAATCCACGCGCCCGCGAGGGGCGCGACGAGCGATCCTGTTCGCCCTCGACTGCGAAACCCCGTTTCAATCCACGCGCCCGCGAGGGGCGCGACATAACCCATGGCCTCGCGGATCTCGTCAGCCGTGTTTCAATCCACGCGCCCGCGAGGGGCGCGACTTCCGTCTGCGACCCTGCCCGATGACGTGACAATGTTTCAATCCACGCGCCCGCGAGGGGCGCGACTTGTCGAAAAATTCGCCGTTCGTCCGCCCCTCAATGTTTCAATCCACGCGCCCGCGAGGGGCGCGACCTGCTGGACGAAGAGACCGCTAAGGCTCTGGACGTGTTTCAATCCACGCGCCCGCGAGGGGCGCGACCGTCCAACGCAGACAGCCGCTCACCGGTCGGGTCGTTTCAATCCACGCGCCCGCGAGGGGCGCGACACTACCGCGCCCTCGGTATCGGCGCTGACAATGTGTTTCAATCCACGCGCCCGCGAGGGGCGCGACTCAGGTCGCACTGCTCTTTGCTCTGGATGGGCGGGTTTCAATCCACGCGCCCGCGAGGGGCGCGACCCCATGATATTAGATTTATCCCAATTCCGGCTTGGGTTTCAATCCACGCGCCCGCGAGGGGCGCGACAACCTTGGCATGAGCCCTACGCTGTCCAAGTTCAGGTTTCAATCCACGCGCCCGCGAGGGGCGCGACGGCATCGAGGGTCATGATTGGCTGGCCGGTTCTTCGTTTCAATCCACGCGCCCGCGAGGGGCGCGACTTCATGCGGCCTTTGCCTCCTGATCGATGCGCTTGTTTCAATCCACGCGCCCGCGAGGGGCGCGACTTGACCAGGTGCGCCGCGCCGCCCGTGCCGACATGTTTCAATCCACGCGCCCGCGAGGGGCGCGACCAATGACGGATCTGTTCAAGACTTGGCAGAAAATGTTTCAATCCACGCGCCCGCGAGGGGCGCGACTGGTGTCTGATTGGCTGGCGGAAAGGCTGGAAAGTTTCAATCCACGCGCCCGCGAGGGGCGCGACAGGATATGGAAACCTTAACATTACTTAACCCGTGGTTTCAATCCACGCGCCCGCGAGGGGCGCGACCAATGGTGACCTATCCGGTAACACCAACGAAGAAGTTTCAATCCACGCGCCCGCGAGGGGCGCGACGCTATTCCCTCGAATCGACCAGAAGAAGTTGGAAGTTTCAATCCACGCGCCCGCGAGGGGCGCGACGTTACGGTCCAACGAACTGAACCAGCTTATCTGGTTTCAATCCACGCGCCCGCGAGGGGCGCGACACACAGAAGCACCGACAGGCGCAACCCTGAACGGTTTCAATCCACGCGCCCGCGAGGGGCGCGACTGAGTGCGTGCAAGGGCTTGACTTTGGTTACACGTTTCAATCCACGCGCCCGCGAGGGGCGCGACCATTGCCGTAGGTATCCCGCTGGCCCGCAAGCTGTTTCAATCCACGCGCCCGCGAGGGGCGCGACTGCCACCAACCTAAAAACGTCTCTAGCGGGAAATCCGTTTCAATCCACGCGCCCGCGAGGGGCGCGACGAACGGCATTAAAGAGATTATCCGTAATCCCGAGTTTCAATCCACGCGCCCGCGAGGGGCGCGACCCAGCTTAGCCTCGCACATCGTCACGCACAACCTGTTTCAATCCACGCGCCCGCGAGGGGCGCGACTGTCGAATGAGCTACGAAGTACAGTTGAGCGAAAAGTTTCAATCCACGCGCCCGCGAGGGGCGCGACGGCAAAGCGCAAGAAGTCGCATACCCGCTTAGTGTTTCAATCCACGCGCCCGCGAGGGGCGCGACACTGGCATCACCACTATTTCAATTGGGCAGCCGAGTTTCAATCCACGCGCCCGCGAGGGGCGCGACGGCGGGTCGCTCATCTCCGCTGTCTGCATTCCGTCAGTTTCAATCCACGCGCCCGCGAGGGGCGCGACGCAGCCTGAGACTTATTACCAAAATTGCTACCCTGTTTCAATCCACGCGCCCGCGAGGGGCGCGACAGAGCGCTCGCTGTTTTCGTTTACAAGGTCTTTTGTTTCAATCCACGCGCCCGCGAGGGGCGCGACCCCGATGTAGATATGCCGCCGCTGTATAACTTGGCGGTTTCAATCCACGCGCCCGCGAGGGGCGCGACGCTGGAGACAGTTGTTGGTAACGCCAGCGAAGGCATTGTTTCAATCCACGCGCCCGCGAGGGGCGCGACTGCTCTATCCTAACCGACTGAATCCAAAGCGGCCACTCCTCGGATTCCGCTAATATGGGCACGCATTATAATTTTCTTGCTGTTCATTAGATGCGCAAATACAAAAAGGCCAGGTGCCACACAGGCCCTGGCCTTTCGCTAACGTACCGGCTTTTTAATGAGCACTACCGGTTAGCGCTTATAAAATCATCGCATCCCGGAAAATATCCGGCGCTGGCTTCACTCCATGATGTTCAATTCGATTCTTCCAGTTTTTACCGAGTTTGTAGAATCTCAGGCTATCCTTCTCTTCATCATAAAGACCCAGTAATTCGTCCCTGAAAAAGGTCCACTGAGCCGGATCAACCTCGCATTCGAACACCGAATACTGAACACGCACCCCGTAATCAAGACACGCTTTTGCCACTCGCCTCAAACGCCCAGGACCCTCGGGATCTTCCATCGAAATGTCGTAAGTAACCAGTACCATCATGGCAGAACTCTCCTATCGGACGACACAAGGCGGGTATCTTTCCAGATCATTTCTGAGGTGGCGGGCAAGCAGCATCGCCTGAATATGCGGAATGATTCCTATCGGCACCTTTTCTTTTAGGAAGGGATGCATAACTTCCTGCTGCTTGCGTTCCTGATAACTCACCAGAAGCTTTTTCCTTGCATCGTCTGACATTCTGACCGCTCCGGAGGACTCTGTGACAAAATCCGTTGCTCTCAGCTGTTTCCGGTTTATCAAGCTCAGTACGAGCCTGTCCGCCAGCCATGGCCGAAATTCCTCAAGCAGGTCCTGTGCAAGACTGTCACGACCTGGCCGATCGGCATGCAAATAACCTACTTGCGGATCCAGGCCCACTCCGTTAAGTGCAGCACTGATATCCTGGCCAAGAATCGAGTAGACAAATGACAACAACGCATTAACCGGGTCACGTGGCGGCCTTCGATTTCTGCCTGAGAAAGCAAATTCTTCACGGGCACTCTTGTTAATCAATTCCTCAAATACAGCAAAATATTGTGCAGCAGCGTCCCCTTCAATGCCTCTCAGGGAGTCGAGATTATCGACATACTTTGCCAACCGGATTGAAGCGGCAAGATGCTTCACGGCCCTGCCCAGAGATGCTGTTTCCCCATGATTGCGCTGTTGCCTGAGCAGTACATTCCGGCAACCAACCAACTTTGCAGCGACTACGGAACGGGCAATTTCGAGACTCGTTGATTGATCAGCATTGTACTGAGCCCGCCTGAGGAGCACATTGCCTGATTTCTTTCCCTGTAGACGCCCATAAAAGCGACCATACTCCGTAAAAAAAGCCAGATTAACGCCTTTCTCCCCGCAAAACCCCATCAAGGCCGGAGAGACCAGCACGTTACCAAAACAAAACAAACCGGAGACCGAGTGAATGGGCACCTGCATGAGTTTCTTGCGCTCATGCTCTATAACAACGGTCTCACGCTCCTTGTGCACATAAGCACCTTGCCGGGTGACATAAAGACTGTTCTGAAGCTTTTTCACGATCGATCCACCTCATCGAACAGCTCGTCCACGTATCGAGTGCTTCGGTCATTACCAAGTAGTTTTGGGTTGCACAGATCGTATAGCGAGCACGAGTCACACTTCTTCTCATAAACTGCTTTAGGGGTTTGTCCGCTGCGGAGCAAATTGCGTACTTCAGTAATGACAGCCCGCGTCTCTTCCCTAAGGTCTTCTGTAAATGCCACCTCATCCCGGTGGCGAGTTTGCCAATACCATAGCGCGCCTGAAAGCACAGGTTCGCCCTTCATCTCCTCGAGGCAAAGCCCCTGGGCACACAGCTGAATCCGATCCCAGCTATCCCGCTTGGGTTTGCCTCTTTTATACTCGACCGGTTTCATTGTCCCGGTTGAATGCTCGATCTCCACCAGGTCCAGCTTGCCGGTGATCCCGAGCGACTCAGCGCTGACCAACACACCCCGCTCATAGCGAATACCCTTGCGGGTTTCCGGCTCACCCCGATCCACACGCTGGTGCAAAACCTGCCCTTGTGCCGTCAGCCAGTTCTCTGCCCACACCTGTTCGTTGTGTATCAAAGCACACTGACGGGGACAAAAGGCATAGTGCTGCAACGCGGAAAGCGGAACCAGCTTTTCATCCTGCATAACCAGGCGACCTTTTATTCATGCAGCGAACTGAATCACTTCTACCTCGTGATTTTGCTTGATCGCTTCCTCCGCCAAGCCAAGAATTTTTGCGGAGATCGAATCGTCGAGGTAGTACTCACCACAGTTATCACAAATCTCAGCGGGCACATTTTTGATAACGATAGTTGCCTCCCCTCGCGTCATCGTGACGGTGGTAGTGCCGGGATGGGTTTCCCCGTTTTTACAGATTGCGCATTTCATTCAGTTTCTCCTGGTTTTGAAGTCTTCCTTCCAGATGTCCGGTGATGGCACATAAGCGGTTATCACGTAACACTCATTGTTCTCCTGATTCTGAGCCACGACAACATGAACAGGCTTATCGTCTACCCACCCCAGGCGCAATTCACTCGGGTGGGGTTTATCGTCAGGATAGTCCGTTATCGTTTCCCCGGTCTGTATAGTGAATATGACTTCTTCCGTAGACAGCGATCTCTCGAACATGCGCCTGAGCGCATGGCCGCTGAACTTGACTGACGTACATTGTTTCATCCCTGAAGTACTCTCCCTGATATCGATACTGAATGAGGCAGTCAGCTCCGGGCTAGTCCAGATACTTGATCAGTTGCACACCCTTCGGCAGTTGGTCCTCTTTGACTGTAACTTCGTAGTCGCTGAAATCCCTGGCCGGCCCTTCAGATTTCCGCTTAACGTCAACCAACTCAAACAGCTTCCTGGCCGGCGCATTACCGAGCACGGAATCGTGCTTGAATACCAACAGTGCACAAGGTGACATTTCGCCCCGGCTGGCAGAGCGGTCATGATCAAGCATGTTTACCAGCGAATCCCAGAGAAGCTCCAGATCCTCTTCGCTGAAACCAGTCTGCTTCGCCAGATTCGCCGAGATGAATCCGTGACAACGGTACAAACCATACGGGATTGTGAACTTTCGCCCCATTGTCCGGTTATCACCGCTTTGAACCTCAGCTTCTTTTTCAGTCGTTACGGCCATTCTGGTAATACTGTGTTCGGCGCTGACAACCGGCTCGATACTTCGGGCAAAATTCATTTGGACAGGGCCTCGGACCTGGCCTGTATTTACGTCCGTCGACATGACCGCGCCGAACGTCCGAATATCAAAAAAGTTCTGGCACATCCACTGCGTCACCTTTCTGGCATCATCTTCTTTTTTAGGCAGCTTTTTTGACTCGTGTTTTAATTCCAGCGCCTCGTAAGCCCGAAGATTGTTCCTGTTCAGCACTGCCTTCTCTTTGATGTAGATCTCGAAAGGAGGAGTTTCCTCCTTCACCATGCCAACGTAGTTACGTACCTTGCGTTTCAGGCACACATCGGTAACCAACCCCTGCCCGGTCTCGGCATCCACCCGCGGCAAATTACCAGCGTCGGGATCTCCATTCGGGTTACCATCTTTTACATCAAACAGGTACACAAATTCATAACGGTTGTTAAGGCTCATGCTTCGGCTCCTTCTGATTCATTATGCGCTGGTTCTTTTGAATGCTTGGTAAATAACGCCTGGCGTTGGTGGTAGTAACCAATGGCGAACAAACCCTGATCCTCCAGATTGAGGTATGCGGGGAAGTCGTTGATATCTGAAATAATCTCCGCAATGCGCTTCTCGGCGACGACTCGCTGCCCCTGATGTGGCAGTTTCTTTAGGTGATGCGCATGCAAGCGCATCAGCGTTCCGAAAACAGATTTTGGATTACAGCTGGCGCTACTGTAATAACGATCCCGGATACCCGCGTTCAGTCCCGGATTGGCATCCGATTGCAGCTTTTCCAGCACAGCAAACAGACAGCCCAGGCGGTAACCAATCCGCTTTTCTTCAGGGTTATAGGCCATGGTCACTTCCTTATTGGTGAGGTTCTGATGACGATAAGAGCGGTTCAGAAAGGCTTTGATCAATCGCGCACGATAGGGTGTCACCTCGCCCTGCTCTGCTTTGATTCGCTTGATGACACCCTGCATAAGGCTCGTCGGCAGCGGCAAACCCATGAGGATTGCGCGTACTGATTCGCCGACCAAGTGTGGCGGCAAGTTTTCATCTTTTCCCAACAATGCCGTTGATCGAAGCAGTGGTTTCAAAGGCGGGTAGTCCGTGCTCCGGCTGACAATTTCGATATCACGGAACCACTGGGCCAGTTGTTTGCTGAATTCCGCCACGGTGCCAACCTGCCAGAACCGGACGGCTATTCGAGCTGCGTTGGGGGATAGTCCGAGAAGGTAAAAGCGATTCGTACCATCCCCTTCCAAAAATGCGCCGGAGTGAAGACTTTCGAACAGTTGCCTCACCGCTCTGACACCTCTATCAGGGTCATCCTTGGGGGTATCGTTGAAGAATGATGGCAAGCTGTCTTCGAGGAAACTCTCTCCCGATGACCACCAAACCACCGACGTCTCATTTAACTGTAACCTCTGAGGACTGCTGGTACGCAGCAGTTGATTAAGAGCGGTGGTGTACTTGAAGGCGGCTTCCTCGCCTACTGGCGCGTTATTACCTTTATCCTTGCCCCAGGAATTGAACGAGTCGATATTAAAAGAAACAATGTTCGCGCCGGCCATCTGGGCCCCCCACACACCTTTTACCGCAGGGTGCAGGCGAGCAATCTTGGTTTTATCGCCAGTAACCAGACAAATACCATCCTGATTCTCACTGTCGAGAGGTTGCTCCGCGATCCACTGGCGAACAGCCGTGGACTGGCAGACCAGATTATTGTCTGTGCTCAACTGAAAGGTGAGATTGCACCCCGAGATCTTCAGGCATTCCTGAAATTCTGGTGCCTGCCGGACTTTCGCTTTCTCGGCTTCGTCGTGAAGGAATGCATAAACGGCCTGAACGCCCTCGTCATCCGGTATCTCTGTTCGAAGACGGTCTACCAGATCAACGAACGCTTGGTGCTGCTTCCCGGCCATGTCGACTTCTTTTGGACTGGGCTCTGTACCCGGTTTGGAAACCTTGGGCTGTTCCAGTACATATCCGACATGGTCCCAGAGGCAGTAGGCTGTTTCGTAGGATTTTGCACCGCTGCGCTTTACACCTTGCGGTACCGTGAAAGCCTTGGCTACTGGCTTACCTTTCTCCTGAAACTCTCGGGTGTCCTTTAACTGAACAAACTTCCCTTCAGGACTAAGGACTATGACAAACGGAATTTCTTTCTCTTCAAATCCCACGGGCGGCAGCGGGCTTCCCGCCGTTTTCTTCCGGTCGTAATACTCACACAGTGCCTGAAGAATCATCCCCTCACCTCCGGGCTGTTGCGGTCAGGTACAGCTACTACACCGTTCTCCATTTTCGCTCTGAAGAACAGTGGCCGGGGCGAGGCCGGATCAGAGTAATCCAGGTCATACAGCATAAACCCGAGATCCGGTGAATCCTGAATCGGCTCAGGGCTATCACTGGCATTCACCAGAGCAAAATCACAACTAAACTCACGACATCCCAGATAGGGTTGGTTGAAACATTGACCCTTCTCGGCGCGGCGACGGAACATATCCGCAAACTTGGCAGCTGAATCCTGCGGGCCGGCCTTATCCGTCATTTGAAATTCGGCATGAAGTCGGTATCGCACATCTTTCAATAACAGGCTCGCACGCTGCTGGCGCTGTTCGTCAACATAAATCCCCAGATGCCCTTCCCCGCTGATCATTGCCGACTTGGCCGTGCGAGTGGATA
The DNA here is from genome assembly GCF_053628895.1 of Marinobacter sp. MBR-105. NCBI lineage: Bacteria > Pseudomonadati > Pseudomonadota > Gammaproteobacteria > Pseudomonadales > Marinobacteraceae > Marinobacter > Marinobacter sp. MBR-105. Next base: position 137,406 of record NZ_JBRJHG010000004.1, read on the forward strand.
CAATAGACTCCACTTCGTTGCGTCTCAGGTTCATCCATTTGATCGGATTCAACACCTCGATCTTTGTAACCTGCCACTGAATCGCGGGTTTCCACAGAATGGCCTCGAAAATGGCTCTGGCCGACGACGGGGTAATCACGTCATAGCTCACCCGCTCTACCTTCATCTCGGGCCTGGTGAAACAGGCAAACTCTCCACTGACATCCAGGCAAAAGCCCATGAGCCCTCCTATATAACGGTTGATTCGGCGGGTATCAGGCTATCCGGTGCCTGAACACCCCAAACCGGGTGGTAATGACTGGATTCAACAACAAATTTACCGGCACGTTCGTAGATTGCCCCCATGCCATGCAACTGCTTGGCGAGCGACTCCGGCAATGTGACGCTGTACCTCTGTAATTTCCTGTGCACCCATTTCCGGGAGCCATCCTGCTCCAGCATCGCAAGCCACTGATCAACAGGTGTTTCTTCATACCCTTCCGGACAGAAAGGAACCACCACACCTATACCCTTGTCATCGATCAGTCGGAACTTGTCCGCTGCCTCCCGGAACTGGATCGCCAACGGTGCATCCGGTGAACTTTCCGCTTTCAGCAAACCGCAAATACCATGCTTGTCGCGATCACCCTGCGTGTTAAGGTCGCTAAAGAAAGCCTGTATAGCTTCCGGGCTGAGAGGTTCATTCAACTGACCACTTCTGAGCAGTTTGAGCGTTACCTGTGCGGCTTGCCTGAGGAAACCGGGAGGCGGCAATTGCTCTGGCTGAAACACCACAACACGACCGTGATTGGGCAGCCGCCCTTCGCGATTGCAGCGGCCCGCTGCCTGAGCGATGGAGTCCAGACCAGCCATTGCCCGGTAAACCACCGGAAAATCAACATCTACCCCGGCTTCAATCAGTTGGGTGCTGACAACTCGCAGAGGCCTCTCAGATCCAGAGCGCCGCTCAGCAAGCTTATGGCGAATATCCGCCAGGATCCGTGAGCGGTGCTCTGCGCACATATTTGCAGACAAGTGGTACAGGTCGCCATTGCCTGGCAGAAGTTCATAAAGCGCTCTCGCATCCTGCCGCTTGTTAACCACTACCAGAACGCAATCTTCTTTCACCAACTGCTGAGACAAGTCCTGCCAGGACATTTTTTCATCCGGATCGGACGGCATCTCGATGTTTACACGCTTCAACTCACTCGCCAGAGCGGCTGGCTCCTGGATTATTTCCCGAACTTTATCGAGACCGGTATGGAGAACGCTGCCAAAAGCATCTACCTGCTTCCCAAGATCCGGCTGCGTAGCCGTGCAGAGCACCCAGGTGACCCCGAAATACTCGCTCATCTGTTGCATTGCTCGTGTGATGGGTTCGTGAAAATCACGGGGAATTTGCTGGGCCTCATCAAGAATCACAATGCTGTTCACCAGATTGTGCAGTTTCCGACAGCGACTGGTTCTGCTGGCAAACAAAGATTCGAATAACTGGACGTTCGTGGTGACAATCAATGGCGCGTCCCAGTTCTCTGCCGCCAGCCTGGATCCCGCATTCTCAGATCCGGGATCAACATCCAGGCTGCTGTGGTGCTCCAGCACAGCTTCATCGCCAAGAAACTCACGGAACACGCCAGCATTCTGTTCAATGATGCTGGTGAACGGTATGGCATAGATAACTCTCGACTTACCATGTTTCCTGCCATGCTCCAGCGCAAATCCCAGACTGGCGAGTGTTTTTCCACCGCCGGTGGGAACCGTCAGACTGAATATTCCCGATGACTCGGCAGCGCTTCGTTGGCAAGCATTGAAAATCGCCTTTCGGGTCTGATTTAACGGGGTGTCATCTGCCGCGTTCTGCAGTCGATTCATCCGTTCAAAGAACACTGAATGAAGCTCAGACAGTTTCGGTAATCGACCTCTCTGGATAACCCTTTCAGGCACCATGTAGCTTTCGGTGTCCAGGAAATCGGCATCTACCAGGCACGAAAACAAAAGCCGCATCCATAGGCTGATTGAATCCGTGTTCCTGGCAGGTTCCGGAATATCCGGTTGTTGCGTAGTCAAAAGGTCGCCGGGGATCTTTGCCTCCATGGCTTCAGAGTACTCCGGCCCCACCTCTTTCAGGCGAAACTGCAACGAGCCACGACCACCCGACCAGTCTGGCAATCCTGCATGATGCCCGGCAATCAGATAAGCAATGATGTAACCCGGCACAGATGGCCATTGGTTAATCGCATGAACCGCACCTGCTGTGGAATGCGTCACTCTTTGCGGGTTTTCTACGTGAGCATTTTCCCGTTCATATCCAGAGGCATCGCGAATGTATTTCTGGAAAGCACTACGATACTTTCCGAGATCGTGCCAAAGTCCAGCAGCCATGCCCCAGCCCGATGACTGAAACGTTCCCGCTTTTGAGGCACTGAGCTTTGCTACTTTGCGCAAATGCTCCTCCAGGCGATGCGGTTCATGCCAATCGCCTGAGGAATCATCCTGCTTCACATGGGCAACATAACCGAGATTATTCATTCCAGTCATCGAAACCTTTACTTGTTATAAGGATCCCAGCCTAAATCAACCGCTGCCCCAACCACTGCACCACTGCAAAAATCCTCAGTAGATTTCTGCCATTCTGCGAACCCTTTCCGCCACTTCACACCTGAGGCTTTCCGGCGCAACAACCTCAACATCCGGACCATAGCGCAATACCTCCATGACCAACTCACGCTCATCAGAGTAGGGAACATGGAGGTGGTAGCGGCCATCCAGCCACTCACTTTTTTGCTCTTCATGCCAGACTTCTTCGGCCACCCAGCGGGCCGCATGCTCGGTAAACTTCAGGTGGGCGGTTTGTGTTGCTGCACCCCCGAATATTCCGAACCCAGAGCCCGCAAAGGCGTCCAGATCATCTTTCAATGCTTTTTTGGATGGATCAGCAGAAACGGAGGGGGCAGACATTCGGTCAAGTGAAAACAGCCGAAGGGAATTTGCTTCATTACAAATAGCCAGCAAATACCAATTAGAGCGGTAATGCACTAACCGCTGGGGGTGCACGGTTCGCAGCTTGTCTGTGCTCGTGCTTCTGGAGAGGTAATGGAAGGTCAGGCATTTGCCCGCAAGCGTTGCTTCTGCAACCGGATCAAAAATCTGGTGTTCCGCTGAGCGGGTCTGGATTGGTTGGATTCGAATGCGCTCGCTGATGGTCTCTGCATCATGGCCGGATTCACCCAACAAATCCCGGATTCTTGTCCTCAGCGGAGCCAGGCGATTAGTGATAAGCCCGGGCTGAACGTTCTCCAGCAAGTACTCGCAGGCTAGCAGGGCATAAAGCTCTGCTGGATTCATCCAAAACCCCGGCAGCTCGAATACAGGTGCTTCCGGTGCATAGTGGTGGCCATTCTCTTCCCGGCAGTATTCGATTGGAGCGCCCAGGGAATCTCGCAGGTACTCGAAGTCTCGGGTTATGGTATTCCGGCTGGCCTCCAGTTCTTCCATAAACCTGCGCATGGGGACTGGTTTTTTAGCACTGCGAAGTAATTCGTGGATTCGGTAAATGCGGTAAAAGCGGCTCACTTGCTCTCCTTGCTGAAGACACCTCCTTCATCAAGATTAGCTACATATCCATTTGGTTGCCACTTTCACTGAAACCTACTCACCAACGCCCCTGCAAAGTCGCCACAATTTTACGACCACCGGCATGATTCCGGTGTTCGCAAAGATAAATCCCCTGCCAGGTACCGAGGGCCAGGTGGCCGTGGCTGATGGGAATGGTCAGCGACGGCCCGATGATCACACTTTTGATATGGGAGGTGGTGTCATCCGGGCCTTCCAGGGTGTGCTCGTAATAATCAGCGTGTTCCGGCACCATCACGTTGAAGTGACGCTCCAGATCGCCACGTACGTCCGGGTCGGCGTTTTCATTGATGGCCAGGGAAGCGGAGGTGTGCTGAATGAACAGGTGCAGCAACCCCACCTCGCAGTTGGTCAGCTCCGGCGCCTGGGCCAGGATCTCGTTGGTCACGAGATTGAAGCCCCGCGGCAGCGGTGCCAGCTCAATGATGTTCTGGTGCCAGATCATAGGTACTCCAACGTTCGGTTATTTCTGAAGTTCGTCCCAGGGGTGTACCGGCACCACGGCTTCCTCCGACACTTCGTTCTCGAAGGAGCTGCGGAAGTAGTCCATAGCCTTTTCGGCTTCACCTAACTCGTCAAACCGCGCCACGTGGTAGATCGCTTCGCCCTCATTCACCAAGGGCAGATTGTTCACGCAGATGACGATCCCGGAGCAGGGCGAGGTGATGGCCACTTCGGTCTCGCCAAAGGGATCGGCCACCATGGCCAGCCGTTGTCCCTTGCGAACCTTCTGGCCCAGCCTGGCCACCGGCCGCATGATGCCGTCGATGTCTGCCCGCACCCACTGGGAATTGGCCGCCGTCTCCGAGCGCTTTTTCGGCGCCTTGGGGCCTTTCTTGGCGGGTACCATTTCCAGCTCCCGCATTACCCGGATTACGCCTTTAACACCGCTGGCGATAACCACTTCATCAAAACGCAGGGCTTCCCCGCCTTCAAAGGTGATCACCGGAATATCCAGCGAATCGGCATAGGCCCGCAGGCTGCCTTCGCGCAGGCCAGCATTGATGATAATCGGTGCACCAAAGGCTTCAGCCATGCGTGAGGTTTCCGGGCTTTTCAGTTCCGCACGGATCTGCGGCAGGTTGAACCGATGAATGGCGCCGGTATGCAGGTCGATAATGTGGGTCACGCTTTCCATGATCTGGGTGCGCAGCAGATAGGCAATACGCCCGCCCAGAGAACCACTCTCAGAGCCCGGGAAACACCGGTTCAGATCCCGACGGTCTGGCAGGTAGCGGGTACGCTGTACAAACCCGAAGATATTGACAATGGGAACCGCCACCAGGGTGCCCCGAAGGTGCCGCAGCACGGAGTTCTTCAACACCCGGCGGATGATTTCAACACCGTTGATCTCGTCGCCGTGGATGGCGCCACACACCATCAATACCGGGCCGTCCCGGCGGCCGTGCACCACTTCCACTGGAATGTGCAGCGGGGTATGGGTGTAGAGTTTTGCCACCGGGACTTCCACGGTCTCCCGGGTACCGGCTTTCACCTGCACGCCGGCAATCTCAAACGGTGCTCTGGCCATGCCGCTTATCCCCTGCCCCGGGTTTTGGTTTTCCAGGGTTTATAGTTCTTTTCGGTCCAGTTGATGATCATGCCGGCCACGTTCTTGCCGGTAGCATTTTCAATACCCTCCAGGCCCGGCGAAGAGTTTACCTCCATCACCAGCGGGCCACGGCTGGAACGCAGCAGGTCAACACCGGCCACATTCAGGCCCATGGCCTTGGCGGCGGTGATGGCGGTGCGGCGTTCTTCCGGGGTAATGCGCACCAGCGAGGCAGTGCCGCCGCGGTGCAGGTTGGAGCGAAATTCGCCTTCGGCGCCCTGGCGCTTCATGGCGGCAATGACCTTGTCGCCAATCACGAAACAGCGGATGTCGGCACCGCCCGCCTCTTTGATGAACTCCTGCACCAGAATGTCGGCTTTCAGGCCCATAAAGGCTTCAATAACGCTTTCTGCCGCCTTACGGGTTTCCGCCAGCACCACGCCGATGCCCTGGGTACCCTGCAACAGCTTGATCACCACTGGCGCGCCACCCACCATCTTCAGCAACTCCGGCACGTTGTCCGGTTTATTGGCAAAGCCGGTCACTGGCATACCTACACCCTTACGGGCCAGCAGCTGCAAAGAGCGCAGCTTGTCCCGGGAACGGGTGATGGCGACCGATTCGTTCACCGGGAACACACCCATCATTTCAAACTGCCTGAGTACCGCGGTGCCGTAAAAAGTGACCGAGGCACCAATGCGGGGAATCACAACATCAAAATCTTCCAGCACCTCTTCGTGGTAGTGGATTTTCGGGTCGGCAGAGGTGATGTTCATGGAGCAGTGCAGGCAGTCGATGACCTTCACTTCGTGGCCACGGTTAATGCCTTCCTCCACCAGACGCCGGGTCGAATACAGGTGACGGTTTCGGGACAGTACCGCAATTTTCATAGTCAGGTCCTTGGTGCCGGCTCACCGGCAAGATAAGAAGCTTCGGGGTAAATCGTTGAGCGTCCCGCCATGGCGGTGCGCCCAAGTAACATCCGGAACCGCATGGAGTCCCGGTTGGTCAGTGTCATTTCAATGGGCCAGCTCTGGTCGCCCAGGACCAGCGTGGTTTCAATCACCAGGCGTTGTTCCTTGTGGCCACCGGAATCCGATACCGTGCGCTCGTCCAGCACCCGGGCATCGCATTCCACCACATGGTGCAGATCGTTCTGAACCGGGTGCACCCAGAACTTCACACGACGTTCGCCGTTTTCGGTATAGGGCTCGGTTCGGAACGTGTGCAGACAGGATGTCCTGGCGCCAGTATCCACCTTGGCCTTGATACGCTGGATATCAAGATCCGGCAGCGCCACCCATTCCCGCCACCCCAGACTAACCTTGTTCTCCGCGGCTTTCGGGGGAGTGGTTTTGATGGCTTCAGGTTTTATTGTCGACATCCGGTGATTCCTTTTCTTGCTGTTGTTCCGACCCGACCAGCTGTATGCGGAAAGGTTCGGAATGACTGCCGGCGTAGACACTGGTGTGGGGGAACGGTATTTCGATGCCGGCCCCATCCAGTGCTTTCTTGATGGCGACCATCATGCCGCCTCTACCTTCCAGAAATTCCTCCCGGGCCACCCAGAAGGAAAACTGGAGATCCACAGACGAAGGCCCGAACCCGGTCACCAACACAAACGGCCGGGGCTCTTCCAGGCAATGAGGATTGGTCTCCGCCAGCCCGAGCAACAGATCCCGCACCCGCTCCACATCTTCAGCGTAGGCGATACCGATCACCAGATCGATCCGCCGGATAGGAAACCGGGAGCGGTTCACTACCCGGGTCTTGATCAGGGTTTCATTGGGAATACGCACATACAGGTTGTCCGGTGTTCTCAGCTTTACACTGAGCAGATCAATTGCCACCACCTCACCGATGGTAGCATCCGCCTCGATGAAATCGCCTATCTCAAACGGGCGCTCCATCACCAGGAACAGGCCGCTGATGATATTGGAAGCCGATGTCTGCGAAGCAAAACCAATGGCTACCGTAAGAATACCGGCCGCCCCCAGCACCACTTCCAGCGAAAACCCGGCTTCCCGCAGCGCTGCGATGGCAAACAGCACGAAAATTACATAGAACACCAGGCGCCGGATCAGCACCTGGTGGTGCCGTGAGGTGCGACTTTCGACCAGCCGCCCGACGCTGCGGGCCAGCATGGTACCCAGGAATATACCCAGCACCAGCAAAAAGCCCGCCGACAGCCACTGCCCCCAGGCAATACCACTGATCAATTGAATAAAGGTAGTTTCAATAGCCTCAATCAACAGAGTTGCTCCTGGTTCTGTCAGCCAAACATCCGGTCAAATGCCCGCACCAGGCGGCGCCCTTTGGCCAGTTTTTCCCTGGCCGGCGCCACCAGCTGGCATTGACCGGCACAGGCGGGCACCGACTGCTCAATATGCAGGCTGGCAGAATTCATATCGGTTTCACACTCTACCGTGACACCCGGCGTCCACAGCTGTCCACGTTCGTTACGATAAAGGGCCAGCAATGGCGTGGGCAGGCTGAACCGTTCCAGCAGGAGTGCCTGCTCACGGCGATTGATAATGGTCACCGGGGTGACCGCGCGCCAGGGCCGTTTCGGCACTGCTTCCAGCGCCAACCGGCCAAAGGTGGAGGAAGCGTAGCAAAGCTCGCCCTCCATGGTGTTACGGCCAAGCCAGGTCATGGATGGCACGGCCAGCGGGATCTCGGTCAGCTCCGTTTGCCCATCGCCCACACACACTTTCATCCACAAGGATGTTCCCACGTAAAGCAAACAGCGCCCACCGGCGGGAATGGTTAAAGGCTGGAACGGACGTATGACCGTGGGCAGGCCGCCCATAGCCGGGTTGAAGCGGACGATACCGTTATCATCCATACGCACAAAACGCTGCACCGGGATATCGGCGGATGGCAAGGTATGGCCCAGGATTTCCTGCCAGTGGAGCGGGTCGGAATGAATATCCAGCTTTTGCTCTCGAACCTGCCACTCCAGATCCAGCAGGGTAATCCACACCCGGGTATGCCCGAGCTGATGCTGTTGCGTCTGGCCGGAAGCCAGTTGATAGGGGTGTGCCCAGACACCTTCGCGCTGGCTTTCGGTTTGCTCGGTCATGCCTGCGAAACGGCTCCTTGTTGTCAGCGTGATTCGGTGGCGGCTGGTTTTAACTATAATCCAATCCGGTAGTCGCAGCGAATATACAAGCCTATGATTTTTTGGGTTGTATTTACCCTTATATGCACCCGTCAACGACCTGGATGACCCGATGACACAACTGGTGTGGTTCCGTAATGACCTTCGGCTTGCCGACAACCCTGCCCTGACGGCCGCGTGCCAGTCAGGAGAACCGGTGCGCGCGTGTTTTGTAGTCACCCCTCAGCAATGGCAGGAACACGATTGGTCTGCCGCCCGGGTACGCTTTGTTCTTGAACACGCCAACGCCCTGGCCCGGGAACTGGCTGAGCTTGGCGTTCCACTAACGTTCCTGAACGCCGAGCGTTTTTCGGATGGCAGTGATGCACTGCTGCAGTTCTGCAAGAACAGTGACATTGCCGACGTCCATTTCAACGAGGAGTACGGCATTAACGAACGCCGCAGGGATAAAGCACTGCGCGATCGCCTGGTGGATTTCGGCATCCGGGTGAGCAAGTACCGGGATCAGACCGTCGCCCCGGTCGGCCAGATTCTGACCCAGCAGAACGAACCCTACTCGGTGTTTACGCCCTTCTCCCGTCGTTGGCGCAGTTGGATAGAGGAAACACGGCCCACTCTGCACCCCAGGCCCGCCGCGATCGGCAACGCGGTCAAACCCGAACAGACCGACACCCTGCCTGCGCCGTTCAGAGAGGCACCGAAGCCCCTGGTACCAACGGGAGAGGATGCCGCTCACGAGCAGCTGGAGGCGTTTCTGGCGGAGCGCGCCAAGGACTACAAAGATAACCGGGACTTCCCGGCGCTGGATGGCACCAGCCAGCTCTCCCCCTACCTGGCCAATGGCGTGCTCTCCGGGCGCCAGTGCCTGATTGCGGCAAAGCAATCAGGCCTTTCCGGGGAAGGCGTGGAAACCTGGATCAATGAAATCGCCTGGCGGGATTTCTACATCCATATCCTTTATCACTACCCGCGGGTGAGTATGGGGCGTGCGTTCAAGGAGGAAACCGAGGCTCTGGCCTGGAATACGCCGGGCGAGCATTTCGAAGCCTGGAAGGAAGGCCGCACGGGTATCCCTATTGTGGATGCAGCCATGCGCCAGTTGAAAGCCACCGGCTGGATGCACAATCGCCTGCGGATGATCACTGCCATGTTCCTCACCAAGAACCTGTTTATCGACTGGCGGCTTGGTGAAGCCTGGTTTATGCAGAATCTGGTGGATGGCTTTCTGGCGTCTAACAACGGTGGCTGGCAGTGGAGTGCCTCAACGGGTACCGATGCTGCGCCCTACTTTCGGGTGTTCAATCCGGTGACCCAAAGTGAGCGGTTTGATCCGAAGGGGGAGTTTATTCGGAACTGGGTGCCCGAGTTGGCAAAGCTGGACAACAAGCGGATTCATGATCCTTCCAAGGGCGGTGTTATCCCGAAAGGCTACCCCAGACCCATTGTCGATCTGAAAGAGTCCCGTAAAGAGGCCATTGCCAGGTTTCAGGCGCTAAAGGACTGATCATTTGGCGTGTTAACCGCCGTGTCGGGTTGGGGATGCCCTTCCAAAAACCGCTCCTTACGGCACATCCCTGTGGCGCTTCTACTCCGCCATCCATGGCTCCGCAAATTTTTGGAAGGGCATCCCCAACCCGCCACCACTTTGGCGTTAGCCTGCGCATACGGAGCAGTCTGGATCTTTTGCGAGTTTCATTTCTCGCCACTCCATTTGCCAGGCGTCGAGTAGGAGCAAGCGACCGACAAGCGGCCTGCCTACCTCTGAGATTACTTTTATTGCTTCCATGGCCTGAGCCGAGCCGATCATGCCGACTAACGGAGCGATGACGCCGGCTTCTGAGCAGGTCAGGTCTTCGTTGCCCTGTTCAGGATACAGACAGTGGTAACAAGGGCTTTCCGACTGGCGAGGATCGTAAACGGAAAGCTGGCCTTCACCTCTTATTGCAGCACCCGAAACCAGGGGCACTTTCGAAGAAACCGAAGCCCGGTTCAATGCAAACCGGGTGTTGAAGTTGTCCGTGCAGTCCAGCACCAGTGTGGATTCGCTCACCAGCTGGCGCAGATCATCGCCATCCACCCGGCGATTGACTGCGTTAACGGTAATTTCCGGATTGATGGCCCTCACCCGCTCTGCCAGACGCTCGGCTTTTGAATTGCCCAGCCAGCTTTGCTCAAAGGCTATCTGGCGCTGCAGATTTGCCAGCTCGATCTGGTCATCGTCAACCAGAGTCAGGTGGCCAATACCTGCGGCGCCCAGGTAGAGGGCCACAGGGCAACCCAGGCCGCCAGCGCCGATAACCAGTACATGGGCGGCTTTGAGTTTTTCCTGGCCGGCGATGTCGAACCGGGGCATCAGGATTTGCCGGCTGTAGCGGAGGAGTTCTTCGTCGCTGAGCATAGTTGTTCTCGCTATTGGTCGCTGGCCGGTTTTCGGGCCAGGGTCATGCGATCATTGCCGCCGTAATCTTTGCGGGTTTCTATGTTGCGCCATCCGGCTTTGGCAAACAAATCCCGTACGGCGCTGCCCTGGTCGTAGCCATGCTCCAGCAGCATCCAGCCATTGGGATTGAGCCATTTCAGTCCTTCGGTCACCAGCAGGCGAATATCGTCCAGGCCGTCGTCTCCGGCCACAAGGGCAGATTCAGGCTCGAAGCGCACATCGCCTTCGCTTAAATGTCGGTCGCTGGCCGGTATATACGGTGGGTTGGAAATCAGAAGGTCGAAAGTACCGGCGGGAATCTGGTCAAACCAGTGGCTCTTTACCACGGTAATGGGCAGGCTCAGGCGCTGGCTGTTTTCCCGGGCCAGGGCGACCGCGTCTTCAACACGGTCACTGGCCATAATCTGCCAGCCAGGCTGTTCACTGGCCAGAGCCAGCGCGATAGCACCGGTCCCGGTGCCGAGGTCCAGCACGCTTGCGCTGGCAGGTAATTCCAGCGACAGCGCGGCCTCTACCACGCACTCCGTATCTGGCCTGGGGATCAGGGTGGACGGACTGACTTTCAGAGGGAGAGACCAGAACTCCTGCTCCCCCAGCAGATAGGCAACGGGTTGGCCGCTGGCACGCTCGCCCACCAACGCGAAGAACCGCTCTGCCTGCTCCACCGGCACGTCCCGCTCCGGCCACGCCCGGAAACTGGTGCGGGTCAGGCCGGTGATATGGCTCAACAGGAGTTCGGCATCCAGCCTGGGAGATTCACCACCAATCCGGCCTGCCGCTTCTCTCAGCAGGGCCTCACAGCTGAGCGAACATTCACTGTTGCTCATTGGCCATATCTGCCAGCAGTTCCGCCTGGTGTTCCTGCTGCAAGGGAACCACCACGGCGTCCAGATCTCCGGCAATCACTTCGTCGAGCTTGTACAGAGTCAGGTTGATACGATGATCCGTTACCCGGCCCTGGGGGAAGTTGTAGGTGCGGATACGTTCGGAACGATCACCGCTGCCCACCAGGCTCTTGCGGGTTTCCGCCATGCTCTTCTGCTGCTTTTCCAGCTCGGCATTCTGAAGGCGGGAGGCCAGCAGGCTCAGGGCCTTGGCGCGGTTCTTGTGCTGGGAACGTTCTTCCTGGCATTCCACCACAATACCCGTGGGCAGGTGGGTAATACGGATCGCCGAGTCAGTTTTGTTCACGTGCTGACCACCGGCACCGGAGGAGCGGAAGGTATCCACCCGCAGGTCGGCCTTGTTGATCTCGACTGCTTCGGCTTCGTCGGCCTCCGGCATCACGGCAACCGTGCAGGCCGAGGTGTGAATGCGGCCCTGGGATTCGGTTTCCGGCACTCTCTGCACCCGGTGCGCACCGGATTCAAATTTCAGGGTGCCATAAACGCCATCGCCAGAGAGGCGGGCGATGATTTCCTTGAAACCGCCGTGCTCCCCTTCATTTTCGCTGAGCACTTCGACCTGCCACCGGCGTTTCTCTGCATAGCGGGAATACATGCGGAACAGGTCGCCGGCAAAGATAGCGGCTTCATCGCCACCGGTGCCGGCCCGGATTTCCAGGAACACGTTCTTGGTGTCGTTGGGGTCTTTGGGCAGCATTAACCGCTGTAATTCTTCGTCCAGCTCTTCACTGCGAGCCCGGGCACTGGCCAGCTCCTCTTCGGCCATTTCCCGCATATCTGCATCGCCGTCTTTGGCCAGTTCCGTGGCCGCGTCGATGTCCTCCAGAGACTGTCGCCAAGCCTGAAAACACTTGACCACCGGTTCAATCTCGGCAAATTCGCGAGACAGGTCCCGGAATTTATCCTGATTGGCAATCACCGATGCATCACTCAGCAACGCATTCACCTCCTCGAACCGTTCAACAAGCTGTTCGAGGCGGGACTGGATGGATGGTTTCATAGTTTTTCCGTGGTGGTGGGCTCGTCAGCTTCCAGTGCGTCCAGCTGGTAAAGCTCCCTCAGGCATTCGGTCACTTCGGTACGGCCTTCGGCCATCGCCTTGCGTACCTGAACCGAGGGTTGGTGCAGAAGTTTGTTGGTCAGGCCCCGTGCCAGTGAGCGCAGGGCCGTTTCAGGATCAGTGCCGTTGCGCAGGGCGCGCAGGGCTTTTTCCGTTTCGACATCGCGCAGCAATTCCGCGCGCTGGCGGAACACCTTGAGGGTGGAAACCGCATCCAGGGCACGCAGCTGATCCAGAAAATCCTGAACGCCACTGCTGATCAGGTTTTCCGCCTCCCGGGCCGCGCCTTCCCGGGAACGAATATTCTCTTCAATCACCTGGCGCAGGTCGTCTACGGTATAGAGGTAGACATCGGCCAGCGAGGCCACTTCCGGTTCGATGTCCCGGGGCACAGCAATGTCGACCATGAAATAGGGCCGGTGCTTGCGCTTTTTAAGCGCCCTTTCCACGGCGCCTTTGCCAAGAATCGGCAAGGGGCTCGCGGTGGAGGAAATCACGATATCTACATCGGAAAGATGGTCCGGAATTTCCGACAGCAGAATGCCTTTACCACCGTGGGCTTCTGCCAGCGCCTGGGCCTTCTCCAGTGTACGGTTGGCCACCAGGAAACTGCGCACACCGGCTTCTGCCAGGTGCCTGGCGACCAGTTCAATGGTTTTCCCGGCACCAATCAGCAGCGCCTTGTTGCGGGACATGTCGGCAAAAATGTGGTGCGCCATGCTGACCGAGGCATAGGCTACCGACACCGGGTTTTCACCAATGGCCGTCTGGGTGCGTACCCGCTTGGCTACTGAAAAGGTCTGCTCGAACAACCGGGACAGGAAGGAGCCGGTGGCGCTGTGTTCCCGCGCCAGGGCATAGGCATCCTTGAGCTGGCCCAGAATCTGCGGTTCGCCCAACACCATGGAATCCAGGCCAGCGGCCACCCGCATCATATGGCGCACCGCATCGGAATCCCGATGCACATAGAGCACGTTTTCAAGGTCGGCCACATCCAGCTCGTGGAACCCGGCCAGCCAGCGCAACACCGAGGGGGCACAGTCGTCATCGCCGGCCAGATAGAGTTCCGTCCGGTTGCAGGTGGACAGGATAGCAGCCTCGCTGGCACCGGAGGCAGCGCGGAGTTCTGAAAAGGCCTCGGCCATTCGCTCCGGCGTGAACGCCACACGCTCGCGGATCTCCACGGGTGCGGTGCGATGGTTGATTCCCAGCGTTACTAGTGCCATTTGGAGTACAGAAAACCCTGCCCAGATTATGGATAATCACTCGCCATTCTACCGGGGCAACTGCTCAGTCGCCACCCGAAAACCCGTCGCCTTCGGCAAGTGCGGACAGGTTGGGCAAGTTCAGATGCTTATGCCATTATAGGGCCTTGGCCGTGGCCGCAACCCGATCTGCCTCAATTACCGGGCAGAAAACGGTTTTCACAGACCTATCGCCGATAGCACACAGGAAGTTGCATGCAAAAATCCGCACCGTATCTGGTTACCTGCCTGTTGGGACTCACTCTCGCCGCACTTCCGGGCTGCGCCGTATTTTCTGGCACCCCGGAACCCGCCGATGAGGTAACCGGGACCGATACCCCCGCAGCTATCCCGCCTGCCACGCCCATCAACTATGCCGAATTCGAACCGGAAGTGCTTTATCAGCTTCTGTCGGCTGAAGTGGCCGGCCAGCGTGGGCGCTACGATGTCACCCTGGTCAATTACCTCCAGGCTGCGAAAACCTCACGGGACACCGGCGTGATTGAGCGGGCCATGCGGATCGCCCAGTCTCTGAATGCAGACAATGCCCAGCAACAACTGGCTACGCTCTGGCTGGACGTGGACCCCGACAATCTGGAGGCACATCGGATATCGGCCATTCAGGCGGTCAAGCGCCAGAAACTGGAAAACGCCCTGTTCCATATGGAGCAGATCATGGACCAGGGAGAAGACGCGGATTTTGACAGCCTCGCTGCCATGGCCGCGGGACTACCGCCCGCGCAGCAACAGGAGCTGTTGGCGCTTTACAGTCAACTGGCCGTCAAGCACCCGGATAACCCCGAACTGCAGTACAGCATTGCCCTGCTGCAGAAAATAACCGGCACCCCCACGGTCGCCCTCCGGCAGATTAACCAGTTGCTTGAGCAGGCGCCGAACTTCCAGCCCGCCATCATCCTAAAGGGCGATCTGCTCTACCAGACCGGGCAGAAACGTGAGGCCCTGAATTACCTGACCACCAATACCCGGCGCTTCCCGGCCAACCGCCAGATGGGCACCCTCTATGGCCGCATGCTGATCAACGAGGGCGAACTGCAGGCCGCCCAGGACGAATTCGAACGGCTGGTAAAGCGCTATCCGGAGACCCCGGGGCTGAGACTCTCGCACGCCCTGGTCGCCCTGGAAAACCAGCAACCCGCACTGGCACGGGAGGAACTGACCCGCCTGATCGAGCAGGGCCACCATGAAGACGAAGCCAGCTACTACCTGGGACGCATTGAGGAAGATGCCGGCAATACCGACCAGGCGATCGAGTACTACCAGAGCGTGCAACGGGGAAACTATTTCTTCCCGTCGCTGGCCCGTGCCAGCGAACTGCAGGCCCAGGCCGGCGAACTGGACCAGGCCATTGCCCACATCCAGAACCTGCGCGAGCGAGCCCCTGATCACGCCGAGAAGTTCTGGCTGCTGGAGGTGAATCTGCTGATCGACCAGGAGCGGAATGAGCAAGCCCTTGCCGCAGCCGATGCCGCACTGGAACGCTACCCCAACAACGTTGAACTTCGCTATGCGCGGGCCATGCTGCAGGACACCATGGGAGAACCGGCTGGTGCCGAACAGGATTTGAAAACCATCCTGGAACTGCAACCGGAAAATGCCGTTGCCCTGAACGCCCTGGGCTACATTCTGACGGTGCGCACTGATCGCCTGGATGAAGCCCGCGGCTATATTGAAAAAGCCCTCGCGCTGGATCCGGAGAACCCGGCCATTCTGGACAGCATGGGATGGATACTGTTTCGCCAGGGCGAAACGAATCAGGCCCTCGACTTTCTGGCCCGCGCCTGGGAAGCCTACCCGGACCCGGAAGTAGCGGCACACTATGGCGAAGTCCTGTGGGTAACCGGTAATGAAGAACAGGCACGCATCATCTGGGAAGAAGGACTGGACCAGAACCCGGACCATGAAATTCTTCGGGAAACCATCGACCGGCTGACCAGTGATGGGACCGACCAATGATCCGAAGACTACTCGGCGTGGCACTGCTAACCGGTGCCATAACCGGCTGTACCACCATCCAGCTGGAACCCTTGCCCGAGGGCATGACCAACCAGCCGCCCGCCGACTGGGCCGAGCGCAGCGACCACCTGAGCCGCTTTGACCAATGGCAACTGAGAGGAAAGCTGGCGGTAAAACAACCCTCAGACAGCGGCACTGCCATTATCAACGGCTGGCGCCAGCAGGGTGAACGCTACGACCTCTCGCTGTCATCCTCATTCCTGGGCATGGGCACAACACGACTCACGGGCGTTCCGGGCTTCATAGAATTAACTCTGGCCAATGGTGAGACCTACCAGTCCTCAGACCCGGAAACCCTGGTGGCCGCCGCTACAGGGTGGAACCTGCCCATCGACAACCTCGCCTGGTGGGTTCGAGGACTGCCGGCGCCGGAGGGTGATTTCCGCCTGCTGTTCGACGAACAGCACCAACTGGCCATCCTGCGGCAGGATGGCTGGGAAATTCGCTATGACCGCTGGCAGCCATTCATTGACAGCCTGCCCGCGCTTCCTGCCCGGATCACAGCCCTGAACGGCGACAAACGGGTACGCGTCGTCATCAGCGAATGGCAACAAGAGGACTGAGTATTGTTAACCCGGATTACCCTGCCCTCGCCCGCCAAACTCAACCTGTTCCTGCATATCGTTGGCCGGCGCCCGGACGGATACCACGAGCTCCAGACCCTGTTCCAGTTTCTGGACTATGGCGACGAACTCACGTTCACACTGACTCCGGAGCAGCCCGGCATACGACTGGCAGAACCCGTACCAGGTGTTCCGGACAGTGACAACCTGGTGATCAGGGCAGCCAAAGCCCTGGCCGCAACCACCGAGAACACGCTCCCCGGCGTTACCATTCACATCCACAAGCGCTTGCCCATGGGCGGCGGCCTGGGTGGCGGCAGCTCCAACGCCGCAACCACCCTGCTTGCAATGAACCGCCTCTGGGAACTGAATCTGGGCGAAGACCAGCTTGCAGAAATCGGCCTGCGCCTGGGCGCCGATGTGCCGGTATTTGTGCGTGGCCATGCAGCCTTTGGCGAGGGTGTCGGCGAAAAGCTGACCCCCACAAACCCGCCGGAAGACTGGTTTGTGGTGCTCAAACCCGAGTGCAACATCAGCACCGGAAAGATTTTTTCAGCCGAAGGGTTGACAAGGGACACACCAAAAATCAAAATACGCCCCGCTTTTGAGGGAGACGCCTCGAGGTACCGAAACGACTGTGAGGATGTAGTTCGAAAACTGTATCCTGAGGTTAACCAGAGCCTGGAGTGGCTTTCACAATTCGGACCTGCAAGATTAACCGGAACCGGGGCTTGCATTTTTGGACGTTTCCCGACAGAATCCGCAGCCCGGATTATCTGGGAAAGCAAACCCTCCGGCATCACGGGGTTCGTAGCTAAAGGGGTGAACCATTCACCTCTGCACAAAAAGCTGACAGAGCTGAAATGATGCCAAAAAAGCACGATGATATTGGGGTGTCGCCAAGTGGTAAGGCAACGGGTTTTGATCCCGTCATGCGCAGGTTCGAATCCTGCCACCCCAGCCACCTTTCTCCCGCTTCTTCTGAATCAAACGCCGATACTGAGAAGGATGCTGTCGTGTCCAAATTGATGATTTTCGCTGGCAATGCCAACCCCGAACTTGCGCGTGATATTGCCAGAAAACTCCATATTCCCATGGGCCAGGCCACTGTAGGCCGCTTCAGCGATGGCGAGACCACCGTTGAAATCAATGAGAATGTTCGTGGTCACGACGTTTTCATTATCCAGCCCACCTGCTACCCCACCAACGACAACCTGATGGAACTGATCGTGATGGCTGACGCCCTGCGTCGTGCATCCGCCACACGAATCACCGCCGTTATTCCTTACTACGGCTATGCCCGTCAGGATCGTCGCGTTCGCTCTACCCGGGTAGCCATCAGTGCAAAAGTCGTCGCCGACATGATCTCCAGCATTGGCGTGGATCGTGTGCTGACCGTAGACCTGCACGCCGACCAGATTCAGGGCTTCTTCGATATCCCGGTGGACAACATCTACGCCACCCCGGTACTGCTTGAAGACATTGAAAAACAGCGGTTCGAGAACTTTGTCGTCGTATCTCCGGACGTAGGCGGCGTTGTCCGCGCCCGCGCTGTTGCCAAGCGCCTGGATGATGCCGACCTGGCCATTATCGACAAGCGTCGCCCCAAGGCCAACGTTTCCCAGGTAATGCACATCATCGGTGACGTCCGCGACAAGACCTGCATCCTGGTGGATGACATCGTCGACACCGCCGGCACACTGTGCAAAGCAGCCAACGCGCTCAAAGAGCACGGCGCCTCCCGCGTGGTTGCCTACATTACTCACCCGGTACTTTCCGGCCCGGCCATCGAGAACATCAACAACTCGGAGCTGGACGAACTGGTGGTGTGCGACACCATCCCGCTGGGTGACAAAGCCAAAAATTGTGATAGAATCCGCCCCCTCAGCATGGCTGGGCTGCTCGCCGAATCCATTCGCCGCGTGAGCAACGAAGAGTCCATCAGTGCCATGTTCGAGAACGTCTGAACAGCCTTATCGCTGTAACCCTCAGACTTAAAGGCAGTTTCCGGGTCGGGAGTCCAACAGGGCTCCCGACTCTTTTAGTCGATCGGAAAACTCCGGTCTTTTTGAAATGCTCATCTGTTCAGAGCCTGGTCGCGGGCCGCTCAGATGACCAACGAGGTAATTACCATGTCTCAGGATTTTGTTATTGAAGCATTTCCTCGTGACGATCAGGGGAAAGGTGCGAGCCGCCGCCTGCGTCGCGAAGAGCGTAAGATTCCGGCCATCATCTACGGTGGCGGCAAAGACGCAACTCCGGTCGCCATCTGGCACAATGAGCTGAAAAAGGCCATCGAAAACGAAGCCTTCTTCTCTCACATCCTGACCGTCGACATTCAGGGCAAAAAAGAGAGCGTGATCCTGAAGGATCTGCAGCGTCATCCGTACAAGCCCATCCTGACTCACGCCGACTTCCTGCGCGTTGACAAGGACCACGAGATTCACGTTAACGTACCGCTGCACTTCATCAACGAAGACACAGCTCCGGCCGTGAAACTCCAGGGCGGCATTGTTTCCCACACCATGACCGAAGTTGAAGTGATCTGTCTGCCGCAGAACCTGCCCGAGTTCATCGAAGTCGACCTGAACGAAGTCGAGATGGACCAGGTAGTTCACCTGAGCGACCTGAAACTGCCGAAAGGCGTTAAAGTTGCCGCTCTGCAGCAGGGCGAAGACCACGACCTGCCAGTTGCCTCTATCCACAAGCCGAAAGGCGCCAAGGCGGACGACGCTGAAGGCGAGGAAGGCGAAGAAGGCGGCGAGGAGTAATAACTTCGGGGGCAACGGCGAATGGCACAGGATATTGTCATGGTGGTTGGACTAGGAAATCCCGGTTCCGACTACGAGAATACCCGCCACAACGCCGGCGCCCTGTTCGTCGAAGCGCTGGCCCGCGAAGCGGGTCAGACGCTCCGTCCCGAAAAGAAGTACCACGGGCTATACGCCCGCATTCAGTGGCAGGGCCTGGACCTGCACTTACTGAACCCCAGTACCTTTATGAACCGCAGCGGCACTGCCATCAAGGCCCTGGCGGACTTCTTCAAGATCTCCCCTGAACAGATTCTGGTTGCCCACGACGAGCTTGACCTGCCTCCCGGCACGGCCAAACTCAAGAAAGGCGGCGGCCACGGCGGCCACAACGGGCTGCGCGACACCATCGCCCATCTGGGCACCAACGATTTCCAGCGCCTGCGCCTTGGCATAGGCCACCCCGGCGACAGCCGCAAAGTCACCGGTTTTGTACTGGGCCGACTCGGCAAACAGGAAACCGAACAATTGACCGCCGTGTTTGACGAAGTCATGCGGGTATTACCGGATGCCGCCAACGGCAAACTGGCTGCCGCCATGAACCGTTTGCACAGCTTCAAACCAACGCCCTGAGCAAGGCACATCCCCTTACTCGCACCCTTACCGATACACCGGTATAATCCGCCCAAATTTTTCAGTTCCAGCAGAGGCATTCCATGGGATTTAACTGCGGCATCGTCGGCCTTCCCAACGTCGGCAAATCCACCCTGTTCAACGCACTGACCAAAGCCGGCATCGGCGCGGAAAACTTCCCGTTCTGCACCATCGAGCCGAACGCCGGCGTGGTGGCCATGCCAGACCCGCGCCTCACCAAACTGGCGGAGATCGTCAAGCCGGAACGGGTGGTGCCCACCACCATGGAGTTCGTCGACATCGCCGGCCTGGTCGCCGGCGCCTCCAAGGGCGAAGGCCTGGGCAACCAGTTCCTGGCCAACATCCGCCAGACCGATGCCATTGCTCACGTGGTGCGCTGCTTTGAAGACGGAAACGTCATCCACGTGGCCAACAAGGTAGATCCCGCTTCCGACATCGAAGTGATCAACACCGAGCTGGCCCTGGCCGATCTCGACACCGTAGAGAAAGCCATCAAACGCGTCCAGCGCGTCGCCAAGAGTGGCGACAAAGAAGCCAAGGCCCAACTGGAAATGTTTGAAAAACTGTTGCCGGTACTGAACGAAGGCAAGCCAGTGCGCAGCATGGGCCTGGACAAAAACCAGATGGCACTGATTCGCGAGCTTTGCCTGCTTACCGTCAAACCCACCATGTACATCGCCAACGTGAACGAAGACGGCTTCGAGAACAATCCCCACCTGGACAAGGTGCGTGAGATTGCCGCTTCTGAAAACGCAGTCGTGGTACCCATCTGCAACAAGCTGGAAGCCGAGATCTCTGAACTGGAAGACGAAGAGAAATCCATGTTCCTGGACGAAATGGGCATGGAAGAACCTGGGCTGGACCGTGTGATCCGCGCCGGTTACGGCCTGCTTGGCCTGCAAACGTACTTTACCGCCGGCGTGAAGGAAGTGCGTGCCTGGACCGTCAGAATCGGCGCCACAGCCCCTCAGGCGGCAGGCGTCATCCACACCGACTTCGAACGCGGCTTCATCCGGGCTGAGGTGGTGAGCTACGACGATTTCGTACAGTACAACGGCGAAGCCGGCGCCAAAGATGCCGGCAAATGGCGCCTGGAGGGCAAGGATTACATCGTCAAAGACGGCGATGTTATTCACTTCCGGTTCAACGTGTAATTTTCGGTATTTTTTGGCCGTAAAGCCTTGACAGGATGAGCCCAAATACCGAAAATACGCGCCTCGTTTGGGGCGTGTCCCGAAGCGAAATGGCAAGGTAGCTCAGTTGGTTAGAGCACAGCACTCATAATGCTGGGGTCGGCGGTTCGACTCCGCCCCTTGCTACCAGAATTCAAAGGGTTACAGCTCACGCTGTAGCCCTTTTTTTGTGGCTGTCCCCTTTTTGACCCCCGGTTGCCCACAACAACTTTGCCGGCGCTATTGCACCCCGAAACACACTGTCAATCACGGTCAGTGAATGCCGGATGGAGAAGCTATTGAGGATGCTTCCGCTCTGAACATAAAGACCAGTTCAGAATCAGATAGCCGCCATCAGAGACGGTTAGTCGGGGACTGTCAGTATCAGCGGTCAAAAGAACCTGGTGAGCGTCCCCTTTTAAGAGCAACGAGAAAGAAACAAATCCCTTTGGACGACACGCCTGCTTCCAATGCAGAAGTACCAGGCTCCGCAATAGAGCATTCTCAACGACACCGCGATGCGAACTGACTAGAACCCCAAATAACGGTGCAGCAGCAGCTCCTGATACTGATCAATGTGTTTGCTGTTGATTTCAACTATCCGGCCTTTCGCACTGAGGCGATCAAAGCATTCGTCAAACTGAGTGGCAAGCTCCTCACTTCGGAAAACCATTTTGTAAGGAGTCGGATTAAAAACCGGATAGAATACAAAATCGTCCAGCTCTTTTGGCCAACTCTCCCCAAAACGACGGTCTGAACGGATCCGCCTGTCCAGAGTAGCCACCACAAGACCGTCGGCAAGAATGACATCAACACGGCCCATTAACTGCATCCGGGCGTGGATCGTCTGGTCAGTCACCTCCAGCAACAGCTCAAACTCCTCCACGCGATCAGATAGTCTGAGTATGTCGATTCCATTCTGAAACGTAACCGCCCTTAACCCTGCCAGATCATCAATTGTCGTTATGGGACCAACCACCGACGCGTTATAGAAAGCGCCGTTGTGGTACCAGATATAGGCAGATGTGGAGACCCCCGGTATGTCCAAAGATAGCGGGACCGTCATAACGGCATCGGCGGCACTCAGGTCGCGAAAAGTGCGGATGTGGCGACCGAAGGGCTGGTAGACAAATTCGGCTTCCCAGCCGCAGGCCTCCAGCACAGCATTCACCAATTCTACATCTCGGCCAATTTCACCTGGCTCCGACATCCCGGGTATGTCGGGCGCCATGACGATGAGGGGCGCCAATGGAAACGCGTCTGACTTCACTGCACCAGGAATCAACAGCAGAACATAGAAGAGAAAACGGGTCAGAGAATCTGATATCAAGGGATAGGCCACCGGTAAGCAGTTTATGCCGCTACCGAATACAGTACTTCTTTTTGAACGATTGCTCCACAAAAAAGGATAGAATCCGGGTCAGCCATTACTCGCGGTCATCATAGGTTTCGCAATCACGAATAGCTCTACGGAATTCCGGTGCCAATCGCCCCGCACCGAAGCGGTGTGACACATACAACGAAAGATCTACCCACGCTGCGGTTCGTACGTAGAATGGCTTTTCATACCCCGCCATCAAATGGTCGATAAGAACCGCCGGTAAAACCACGATATCAGCGCGGCCAAGCTTCACCATATCAACGGCCTGCTTCCATTCAGCCACCATGACCGCACTGGCGTTGTCTCCCTGAAGAAACTGGTTGCCTATGAACCGACGCACAAAGGCATAACGCAGGCCGGACACCTGGCGCAAAGGCGGATATTGCTCCAAAAACAGATACACGTACTCGGTCTGGAACAGCCTGCCACCAAAATCGGCATATTGGTCGCGGTCTGCCGTTTGCACAAGAGGTAACCCAATCGCTAATTCTCCCTTCTCCAACTGAAAGAGAATTCTCGCCAGCGGCATCTCGATAAACTGGAAGTTTCCTTCCACGCGATCAAAGACGCAGCGGTAAATGTCGGCAAAGCGGCCAACCAGCGAGCCGTTCTCAACGCCAATTTCCCGCGGGATCCCCTCAAAAACACCAACGGGATAGACGGTCTTATCAGTTACGGCACCCGATAATGAAGGTATAGTGAGAAAGTAGATTAAAACCGGCGCAAGCCAGTACGGTATCCTGCCCATGTGAGCTGCTCCCTGCCCGTGCAAATCGAACGGTGGTTTCAGGGTAGTACAGAAATGCCCTGTCTGCCGGCAACACGCTGATCGAACTAACCTCTTCAATACCTGTGCAAAGTGACTATGCCAAAACGGAATACCGGAAAATTCGAGCCAATCGCTTCTTTCTTTGACACTCATTACCTTCAGCCGAGGAAGCTTCCTGGAATGGTTACCCTGGTAGCCCGGCATGGCGAGATTCTGTGGTGTCACGCCCAGGGCCTGCGGGATGTGGAGAGAAACTTACCGATGAACCGGGACACCCTGTTCCGCGTGTACTCCATGACCAAACCCGTCACCAGCATTGCCATGATGCAGCTATACGAGCAGGGCAAGTTCCTGCTCAACGACCCGGTCCACAAATACATTCCAGGCTGGCGCAATCTACGCGTCTACAAGGGAGGCCGTTATCCGGATTTCGAGACCGAACCCGCGGCCTCGGTCATGACAATCCGGGATCTGATGACCCACACCTCCGGGCTGACCTATGGCTTCACCGAGCGAACCGAGGTAGATGCCGCCTACCGCAAGCTGAAACTGGATGGCAGTACCATTCTGACTCTGGACAAGCTGGTCGACCGGCTGGCCGAGTTACCTCTGGAGTTCTCTCCCGGCACTGCGTGGAACTATTCTGTGTCCACCGATGTCCTGGGCTACCTGGTTGAGCTGCTCTCCGGCCAATCTCTGGACAGCTACTTTCAGGAGCACATCTTTGCCCCCCTGGGCATGACCGATACCGGATTTCATGTGCGACCAGACCAGCAGGAACGCTTTGCCGCCTGCTACCTGTACCAATCCGGTAATACCATGAAACTTCAGGATGATCCGGAGCGGTCACGCTATCTGAAGGAACCCAAATTCCTGTCGGGTGGCGGCGGGCTGGTGTCCACCATAGATGATTATTTCCGCTTCGCCCAGGCCCTGTGCCAGGGTGGCGAATATCAGAGCCAGCGCATCATCGGCCGCAAAACCCTGGAGTTTATGCGCCTGAACCACCTACCGGGCGGCCAGGATCTCCCTGCCTTGTCTATTGGCGGCTTCACTGAAACACCTTATGCCGGCAGCGGCTTCGGATTAGGGTTCTCGGTCAAAACCGATATCGCCAAATCCGCCACGATTGGTTCGCCGGGAGAATTCGGCTGGGGCGGCCTGGCTAGCACCAGCTTCTTTATCGACCCGGTGGAAGATCTGGTGGTGATTTTCATGACCCAGCTGATGCCGTCTTCGTCCTACCCCATCCGACAGCAGCTCAGAGCTTTGGTATACGGTGTCCTGGACTGACTCCGCGTTCCACCTTATATCGGTATAACCGCTGGAACTGTGCCGAAGCCCGAATGCCTGTGGCATACTCGGCTCCTTAAACCAATAACGAACAATCCACCAGCAAGGAATGTTGTGATGAAACCAGCTACTCTCGCGTTGCACGCCGGCTTCAAGAGCGACCCGACCACCAAGGCCGCCACCACGCCTATTTACCAGACCACGTCTTACACCTTCGACGACACCCAGCATGGTGCCGACCTGTTTGACCTGAAGGTACAGGGCAACATCTATACCCGCATCATGAACCCCACCAACGCGGTTCTGGAAGAGCGTATGGCAGCGCTGGAAGGTGGTATTGGCGCACTGGCAGTAGCGTCCGGCATGGCGGCCATTACCTATGCCCTGCAAACCATCTGCAAGGTGGGCAACAACATTGTCAGCACCAGCCAGCTGTACGGCGGCACCTACAACCTGTTTGCTCACTCGCTGCCGAACCAGGGCATCGAATGCAAGATGGTGCCCCACGATGATTTCGCGGCGGTAGAGAACGCCATCGACGACCAGACCCGAGCCCTGTTCTGTGAATCTATCGGCAACCCGGCCGGTAATGTGGTGGATATCCAGAAGTGGGCCGAGATTGCCCACAGGCACGGCATTCCGCTGATTGTCGATAATACTGTCGCCACGCCGTTTCTGTGCCGCCCGTTCGAGCATGGCGCAGATATCGTGATTCACTCGCTAACCAAGTACATCGGCGGCCACGGCACCACGGTAGCGGGTATTGTGGTGGACTCCGGCAAGTTCGACTGGAAGGCCAGCGCCGACAAGTTCCCGATGATGAACCAGCCCGACCCCTCCTACCATGGCGTGGTTTACACCGAAGCCCTGGGCGAAGCCGCTTTTATCGGCCGCTGTCGGGTGGTACCGCTTCGCAACACCGGCTCCGCCCTGTCGCCGTTCAATTCTTTCCTGATTATGCAGGGGCTGGAAACGCTGGCCCTGCGCATGGAACGCCACTGCGACAACGCCCAGAAGGTTGCCCAGTTCCTACAGGATCATCCCGCCGTGGAATGGGTCAACTACGCCGGCCTGGCGAACAGCCCCTATAAGGCGACCTGCGACAAGATCTGTGACGGTAAGGCCTCCGGCATTCTCAGTTTCGGCATTAAAGGCGGCCGCGAAGCCGGCGCCAAATTCATCGATGCCCTGGATCTGATCCTGCGACTGGTGAACATTGGCGACGCCAAGTCCCTGGCTTGCCATCCGGCCACCACTACCCACCGCCAGCTCAATGCTGACGAGCTGAAAAGTGCGGGGGTCAGCGAAGACCTTGTACGGCTGTCGATCGGCATTGAAGATGCCGACGATATCATCGCCGATATCACTCAGGCCCTGGAAAAATCCCAGGCTTGATTTCCCTCAACCGGGTACGACCAAAGTCGTGCCCGGTAACCCCGTGATTGCCCCTACCTGCCTTGTAACTGCCCTGTCTGCCGATTACTCTTAAAGGTTCACCACACCCTTATCCGAGAGTTCCTGGCCAATGAGCGAAAGCGCAAAGCCCCGCATTACCAGTGGTTCCAAATTCCGTAACGAACACGGCTTCTCCGCCATCAAGGACGGCGTCAAGCGTTCATCATCAAACACGGAAGGCAAATCTCTGGAGCGCAAGCCAAAATGGCTGAGAGCGCGTATGCCGGGCGGCGAGCGCTACGATGCCGTGCGCCGGAACGTAACCGAGCACCGCCTGAGCACCGTCTGCCAGGAATCACATTGCCCTAACATTGGCGAATGCTGGACCAACGGCACCGCCACCATCATGGTGATGGGCTCCGTATGCACACGGGCCTGCAAATTCTGCGCGGTCGACACCGGCAACCCTAAAGGCTGGCTTGACCCGGAAGAGCCGGAAAACACCGCCAAGTCTGTGGAACTGATGGGCCTGCGCTACATCGTGCTGACGTCGGTAGACCGTGACGACTTACCCGACGGCGGCGCCGCACACTACGCGGCCTGTGTCTCGGCCATCAAACAGCGTACCCCGGAGGTGGCGGTAGAAGCCCTGACCCCGGACTTTGATGCAGTAATGAGCGACGTGGAAAAAGTGGTGGATTCCGGACTGGACGTTTTCGCCCAGAACGTGGAAACCGTCAAGCGCCTGACCAGTCGTGTGCGAGACCCCCGTGCCGGTTACGAAAAAACCCTGAGCGTACTGGCCCACGCCAAGAAACATCGGCCAGATGTGCTCACCAAGACCAGCCTGATGCTGGGTCTGGGTGAAACCGAAGAGGAAATCCTTGAAACCATGGACGATCTGCGCGCCATTGGTGTGGATATTCTCACCCTGGGCCAGTACCTGCGCCCCACGCCGAACCACCTGCCGGTGGAGCGTTACGTCACCCCGGAAGAATTCAACCGTTACCGCGACATTGGTCTGGAAAAAGGTTTCATGGAAGTGCCGTCCGGCCCCATGGTTCGCTCCAGCTACCGGGCCGACCGGGTATTCGACAAGAACAATCTTGGCCTGAGCGTGCCGGAGGTTCCCGTGCCCGACAAGGCGATGCAGATTCCGGTCAAGGCCGTTGACTGAGAGCTGCCAATGCTGACCCTGTTGCGAAATATCCGGCTGAAGTACAAATTCTGGTTGCTGAATATTCTCGTGTTTGCGGTGCTGTGTCTGCTGGTGCTCTATGCCATGCAGGTGATTGCAGGCCAGACCGAATCCAGCTTCAGCCAGGTTTTTGCAGACACCGCGCCGGGCTTTGCACTGATCGTGGCGGTGCTCATGGCGCTGGAGATGGCCGGTTCCCAGCTGCTGATTTCCTTTATCGAACGCCATGTTAACCGGCTCAAGGACACCATGGTTGCGGTGCAGACCAGCGGCGACCTGAGCCGTCGGGCCGACGTCGACTCCCTGGATGAAATTGGCGAAATGGCCGCTGCCTTCAATGCGATGCAGGATCGTACATCTGATGTCGTTCGCAGCATGAAAACGGCCACTGAACACCTGCACCAGGAGGTCGAATCTCTCACCAAGCGGGCCGCCGCACGCAGGGACAGCCTCACGCGGCAACAGGAAGGCGCCAACCGCTCGGCCGAATCCGTTGAGGCCATGCTGCAAAGCTTTGTCGGCATTGCCGAACAGGCAGGCATTGCCAAAACCCTGTCCACAGAAGCCCGGGAGACTGCGGTAAATGGCAGCCAACGGGTCAGCCAGAGCGCTGACAGCATTCGCATGCTGGCGAGTGTGGTTCGCCAGTCTGCTGGCAGCGTACAGTCACTGGCCGAAAACAGCCATGAGATTGGCCAGACCATTACCGAAATCAAGGGCATTGCCGAGCAAACCAACCTGCTGGCCCTCAATGCCGCCATAGAAGCCGCCCGCGCGGGCGAACAGGGCCGGGGCTTTGCGGTGGTTGCCGAAGAAGTCCGTAACCTGGCGCGCCGGGTTCAGGACTCCACTGACCAGATCCAGACCACCCTGGATCGCCTGTTGGCCTCCATGAATACCGCTGTCGAACAGATGACGGGGAGCTCAGACGACGCCGAGCGATGCGTGGAAGAATCCGAGAAGGGGCGCCAGGCCCTGGAAGCCATTAACGAGGTGGTCGGCCGTATCGACCGGACCAATCAGGAAATCGCGGATATGTCTGCCGAACAGACCGCCGATACCGATCAGGTTCTGACCAATGTTCAGGACATCCGGGAGACTACCCGGAACATGGTTGTCCAGCTCTCGGAAAGCGCGGATATGACGCAACGTCTGGAGCAACTGATCCGTTCACTGGAAGAAGCCTCGGCAAAGGTCACAGTTCGCTGAGGTTTGTGGCACACTCTGCACTCGTTTTTGACTGCAGAGTTGTAACTCATGAATCGCCTTGGCGCCTTCTACGACCGTTTTATCCTGCCCCACCCCTGGATTGTTCTGGCCCTGTTTGCCCTGCTACTGGCACTGACCGCGCTGCGTTTTGATCAGTTCCGGCTGGATGCCTCGGCAGAATCCCTGGTGCTGGAAAACGATCGTTCGCTGGAGCAGTACCGACAGGTAAACCAGACCTTCACCACCTCTGACGATTTCCTGGTGGTCACCTACACCCCCAACGAGCCCCTGTTCACCACCGAAGGCCTGTCGCGGTTGAGGGCTCTTCGCGACGACTTGCAGGCTCTTGAGGCCGTCGGTTCCACCAACAGCATTCTGAATGTACCGCTGCTGCACAGTCCGGACCTTACCCTGGACACCGTCGACAGCGAGATCAAAACGCTGGATGAACACGATGTGGCTCCGGCGACCGGCCGACAGGCGTTGCTGGACAACCCCATGTACCCCAACCTGCTCATCAGCGAGGACGGCAAGACCACGGCCATCCAGGTCAACCTGCCAACCCCTGACCGCTATTTTGACTTACTCAACCAGCGTAACGAACTCCGGGAAAAGGTGAATCGGGGCGAGGCCAGCGAGGCCGAGCGGACGCAACTTGAGCAGACAAGCGACGAATTCATCCGCTACACCGAGCAACTGGGTGAAGAGCGTGATGCCACCATCAATCAGGTTCGCGCCATACTGGAGCAATACCGCGACCACGCCAGCATCCACCTGGGCGGCGTGCCCATGATTGTCGCCGACATGATCCGGTTTATTGAAAACGATCTCTCCACTTTCGGCTTCGGGGTATTGGCTTTCCTGCTGCTCACCCTGGCGATTATTTTCCGGCAATGGCGTTGGGTCGTGGTACCACTGTTGTGTTGCGGTTTTACCGTCTGGCTGATGGTCGGATTTCTGGGCTGGGCCCAATGGCCGGTGACAGTGATTTCGTCCAACTTTATTTCGCTGCTACTGATCATGACCCTGTCGCTCACCATCCACCTGATTGTGCGCTACCGGGAATTCCAGCATGACGAGCCCGAGGCTGCGCCAAACAACATCCTGCGCAACACCCTGATGACCATGATCCGACCGTGCTTCTATATGGCGATCACCACCATTGTTGCCTTCGGCTCCCTCACCTTCAGCGGCATCCAGCCGGTCATCGATTTTGGCTGGATGATGACCCTGGGGCTGACCGTGGCTTTTCTCATTACTTTCTTGATCTTCCCGGCCCTGTTGAGCCTGCTGCCACCCCCTATCGACCAGCGCGTGAGCTCAGACAAGGTGCCCTTCACCGATGCCTTCGCCCGCTTCACCGAGCGCTTCAGCGGGACGGTTCTGGTCAGTTCCGGGGTCATTGCCGTGCTCTGCGTGATTGGCCTGAACCGGCTGACGGTGGAGAACAGCTTTATCGACTACTTCAAGTCCTCCACCGAAATCCATCAGGGCATGGTTACCATAGACGACCGCCTGGGGGGCACCACGCCGCTGGATGTGGTCATCACCGACCAGCCCGCCCCGGCAAATGCCAACACAGACCCCTTCGCCAGTGACTGCGACCCGTTTGTGGAAGACTGCGGTGACGAGGAATACCGGGATACCTGGTACACCTATCAGAAAATGCGCCAGCTGGGCGAGGTGCATGATTACCTGCACAGCCTGCCGGAGACCGGCAAAGTCCTGTCCATACAGACCACGCTCGAGCTGCTGGCCCAGGTTAACGGAGGTGAGCCCCTGGACGCTCTGGAGCTGGCCTTTGTGCCCGCCGCCGTACCGGACGATCTACAGGATATTCTGCTGACCCCTTACATTTCTGAGGAGCAGGACAAGGCGCGATTCAGCATCCGCATACTGGAAACCATGCCAGACCTGCGTCGACAGGAGCTGCTGGATGACATTCGCCACCACCTGAGCACCGAACTCGGTTACGACCGGGATCGCATACTGCTCTCAGGCATGACAGTGATGTACAACAACATGCTTCAGAGCCTGTTCGATTCCCAGATCAAAACCATCGGCGTGGTGTTTGGCGCTATACTGGTCATGTTTCTGATCCTGTTCCGTTCCGTGAAGCTGGCGCTGGTGGGTATGGCACCCAACCTGATAGCCGCAGGCTCAGTACTGGGGCTGATGGGCTGGCTGGGCATTCCACTGGATATGATGACCATTACCGTGGCGGCCATCACCGTCGGGATTGCGGTAGATGACACCATCCACTACATCCATCGCTTCAAAACCGAGTTCGCCAAAGACGGCGACTACCTGGCCACCATGCACCGTTGTCATCGCAGCATTGGCCAGGCCATGTTCTACACCTCGCTGACTATCATTGCCGGTTTCTCCATACTGGTGCTGTCGAACTTCATTCCCACCATTTACTTTGGCCTGTTCACCGGTTTTGCCATGTTCATGGCCTTGCTGGGTGCACTCACCTTGCTGCCCAGGCTGATCATTCTGGTTCGCCCGTTTAATACCCCATAACAAAAAACCCCGCCGGGGCCAGGCTCCGGCGGGGTTTCTCTCAAACACACCGACTCAGCGGATTACTGCTGGCCCTGAGGCTGCATCATCTGACGCTGTTGTTGCATCTGCTGCTGCATCTGCTTCATGCGGCGATCCAGCTCATCACGCTGCTCCTGGGTGAACACCGCATCTACCTTCGCCTGCATCAGGGCAGAAAGCGCTGCAATTTCACCGGTCACATCACCGAGTTTGGCGGCATTGTCACGAATGGCAGACTCGTCGTAATCCGGCTTGATCTGCTCTTGCAGGTCTTCCTGCAGCGAGCGGGCATCCTGACGCAGTTCGCCGATCTCGCCCTGCATGTCGTCGATGATGCCGCGAATCTCGGTTTGCTGTTCTTCAGACAGCCCCACCATCTGGGCCAGCTGGGCAACCTGATCCGGCTGACCACCCGGCGACTGCTGTGCGATCGCCGGCGCTGAGATAGTCAGGGCGACAAGTGCGGAACCGATGAATTTTGCGAGCTTCATACTGTTCTCCATCATTGAGGCGGCCTGTCGGGAGCCACCACGGATTGGCTTTGATCGTTTGAAGTGACACCCTAAAGCATTCTCCTGCTTCATTTCACCCCGATATCCCTTCAATTTGTACAGGTTCTCAGTTTGATTCGCTCTGAGGGCGCGGCACTGGCGGGATTTGATGAATGTGAAAATTTAGTCATTCCCCTGCATAATGGCGCCCTCAATCAATCAGCGGAGTAAACACCATGGCCATTAACTGGTTTCCCGGGCATATGCACAAGGCCCGAAAGGAGATCAAGAAAGTCATGCCCCAGATGGACCTCATCATCGAGGTAGTGGACGCCCGGATTCCCTTCAGTAGTGAGAATCCACTGGTGCCTTCGCTGCGTGGCGATACCCCGCTGATCAAGGTGCTTAACAAGCGAGACCTGGCCGACCCGGTCATCACCGAGCAGTGGCTGGCCTGGCTGGAGCGGGAACGGGGTGTACGTGCGGTCACACTCACACACAATCAACGTCAGGAAGCCCTGGGCATCCTCAAGCTGGCGGAAGAGATGACGCCCGGGCATGATCGACAGAAAAGCGCCTTGAGGGTGATGATCCTGGGCATCCCGAACGTCGGCAAATCCACACTGATCAATACCCTGGCTGGCCGGCCCGCCGCCAAAACCGGCAACGAGCCGGCGGTTACCCGGGCACAACAGGCCATCAAACTGCCGGATAACGTTCTGCTCTACGATACCCCTGGCTTCCTCTGGCCCAAGCTTTCGCCAGTGCAATGCGGCTATCGCCTGGCAGTAACCGGCGCAATCCGCAGTGCTGTGCTGGATTTCGAGGATGTTGCGCTGTTCGAGGCGGATTATCTGATTGCCCACTACCCGGAGCTCGTCGTCAACCGCTACGGGCTGGACGAAACACCCGTGGATGGGCTGGCACTGATGGATGCCATCGCCGTAAAACGCCGTTTCCTGGGCCGCGGCGGGGTACCGGATCTGCACAAGGTTTCCGAAGTGCTGCTGAACGAACTCCGAGCCGGGACGCTCGGCCGGATCTCGCTGGAAACGCCGGACATGGTGGAACAGGAACTGGTGGAAGCCCGGGCCCGGGAACAGGCCGAGGCGGAAGAGAGAGCCAGAAAGGATGAGCAGCGCAAGAAGAAGAAACGCTAGCCGGACTCGGCGTAAAGGCCAAACCCGTAAAGACTAAAGTTTGGGCATAAGACTAGCCTTTTTTGCTATACTTGATTTAAATCAAGGTGACTGAAACCAGATGTTTCAGCATTGGCACCCATGGGAATCCGCCGCATGCCCAGGTATCCGGATTGCCCAGGGTGTCCGCCCCGAACGCAGGCAAAAGCCTTACCTGTTGGGGCTGAGGACGCACCGCACACGCTTCGGTGCGGTTTTGAATGGATCAACCCGGATGGTTCGTCAACTATGGCCCAGGCAATTCGACTTCACCAAGTATCTCCTCTCAAGGCCTCCTGTCACCAGTGCAGCCTGAGCAACCTGTGTCTACCTCTGGCCATTGAAGAGAACGATCTTGATCGCCTTGAGGACATTGTCCAGCAGGGAAAAATCTATAACCGCGGCGAACATATTTTCGACCAGAGCACCCCGGTTCGCTCCTGCTTTGCGGTCAAGAGCGGCTCCATCAAAACATCCATTATTACTGAGGGCGGCGAAGAACAGGTAACCGGTTTCTTCATGCCGGGTGAACTGGTGGGGCTGGACAGCATGAGCAGCGAGAACTATGCCTGCACCGCCAAAGCGCTGGAACGTACCAGCGTCTGTGAATTCCCGGTCGACAAGCTGGAGGAACTCACCGGCAAGCTGCCGGAACTGCAGCACCACATGTATCACCTGATGAGCCAGGAAATCCAGAACAGCCATCAACTGGCCATGCTGCTCAGCAAGAATACCGCCGAAGAGCGCATTGCGGCGCTTTTGCTGTCGCTGTCCAGCCGCTTCCGGCGTCGTCGTATGTCGGCTACCAATTTCAGCCTGCCCATGGCCAGGAACGACATTGCCAACTTCTTGGGCCTGGCAGTTGAAACCGTGAGCCGGGTTTTCACCCGCTTCCAGAATCAGGGCATCATCCGCGCTCGCGGGCGGGAAGTGGAACTGCTGGATGTGGAAGCGCTGCAGATGGTAACGCGGGATTTCGCCCGTCAGGGCCAGTAAGCACTAACCAGCCACACGCCCTGAGCGGATTCAGGAATTTGCCGGAACCCGCTCAGCGCTGTTCGATTCCTTCAACATCGCCACCTCTTCAGACAACCAGGTGCGCCACGGCATCTGTTTTATGCCGAAGGTATTGCGGATCTTGGTACAGACCATAGTGGTGTTTACCGGTTCGATGTGGCCCCAGTCGGGCACCTCGTCCACCACCTTGATTCCCTCAGGAATGCCGGGCATGCCGGCTATCGCCAACCCAAGTTCATACAGATTGATCTCTTCTGCCCCGGCATACTGGTAGGTACCCCAGACTTCAGCACCACAATCGATCTGGAGCGCCACTGCCACGATCACCCGCGCCAGATCCTTCACCGCCACCGGCTGCCCCTGACAGCGGCCGGGCAAAGACAGTCCACCTTGCGCCGTACTTCGCTGAACCTTGCCGATAAACCGGGCCAGGCTCCAGCCGGTACGCAGAATAATATGCCGCGGGAGCTGCGTTCTCAGGGCCTGCTCACATTCCCATTGCCAGCGGCCCAGCTCGTTAACAGGCTGCCCCGGATTCGACGCAATGTAGGCACCCTGTTTCCGACCATCAAACACGTAACACGAAGAAAGCTGCAGCAAGGCCATGTTGCGCTCACGGGCATGCTCTGCGAGGGCCAGCGGCAGGGAGAACGCTGCTTCGTGGGTGGCCTCCCGGTTGTTCTCCGCCTTTTCCGGATCCGCCAGCCACAACGCATTGATAATCAGCGCGGTGTCTTCAGGAATCCAGTTATCCAGGGCATGCAGGTCGACATTGGCAGGATCACTGACCAGCAAAGGACTGATCCGCAGATGCGTTTCCCGCAGGCGCTCCAACAGCACCTTGCCAAGCGGGCCATAGTCGTGAACAACAAGTACATGCACGTGGAAACAACGCCTCCGGAATATCACTGATGTGACGGATGTCAGGAAACACTCGGGCCAATGGCTCGGAACACTACTTTACTGCAGTATCATGCAGCCTGAAACGTCAGCCTTACGGGGAGCCGGTGAACGCTCCCGGATCCACAAGCATACAACAACGGGAATCCCAATGCTGAAACAACAGAGCCATATAGTGGCCCCTATCCCCGATGAACTAAGAACCCGGGCTCTTTATACCGTCAGTGAGCTCAAAGGCCGCGGCAAAGCCGACAAGCAGGCCATCGACCAGCTGTATGAGCTCATCGTTGAACTGACCGAATCCGGGCTGGATTTCTTTTTCCTTGAGCCACTACGCCGCCTGAATGCCGGCAGCATGATGATGGGAATGGCCAAAATGGGCATCAGCAGCATGCTCAAGGGCAGCAAAATGGTGATTCACAAAGTCCTCAAGAAACTGGACGACCGCAGCCTGGCGGCGATTCTCGATTTCATCGAAGAAATCATTCATGAACCCGAGGCACCCGCGACGTAACGCCGGTGAGCAACTCATAGCCAATGGTACCGGCGTAACCGGCCACCTCGTCGACACTGACGGTTTTGCCCCAGAGTTCCACCATGTCGCCTTCCCGAGCTTCAGGGACGGCACTGAGGTCTACCGCCAGCATGTCCATGGAGACCCGCCCCAACAAACGGATTCGCTGGCCGCGCACGGCGGCTGGCGTTCCGGTACCCGCGTGACGCGGGTAGCCATCGGCATAACCAATGGCCACCATGCCCATTCGGGTATCCTGACTGGCCGTCCAGGAAGCGCCATACCCTATCGACTCCCCGGCACGGACCACGCGTGTGGTAATCAGAGGCGCCTGCAAGGTCATCGCGGGGCAAAGCCCCAGCTCCGCACCGGTTTTACCCTCCATGGGCGACGCCCCGTAGAGCATGATCCCCGGGCGGCTCCACTCGTACAGCGGCTGATTCGGGCGAAAGTGAGCCGCGGAATTACCCACGCTACGCATCAAATCCGGCCAGGGAGCTACCGCCCGCTCAAAAATCCGGGTCTGGAGCCCGGTCATCTCGCTGTCCGGATCATCGGCACAAGCAAAATGAGTGACAAAACCAATCGCAAGATGCTTCAGACCCGTTTCCTCAAGCCCGGCCATCACCTCCGGCAGCTCTTCGGGCCGGAAGCCCAGACGGTTCATACCAGTATTGACCTTGATCCAGAATCTGGGAGAACGCCCCGCACCGAGCCACGATAACTGTTGCTGACAGTGGAGCACCGGTTCAAAACCCGACCGCTCACATTCGGCCAGATCATCCTTTTGATGGGTGCCCTGCAGCAGCACCACGCTGTGCCGATGGCCGGCACCGCGAATGGCTATGGCTTCCTCGATACAGGCCACCGCAAACCGGCTGGTCTCCGGAGCCAGAGCATCAGCAACCGAGCGAATGCCATGGCCATAGCCATCGGCTTTGACCACCGCCATGGCATAGGCGGTTCCGGCCAGTTCCCGGGCCCGGCGGAAATTGTGTTTCAGGGCGTCAAGATCAATGCGGGCAACGGTGGGGCGTGGCATTAATAATCCCCACCGTAATCGCTGTAATCGCCGTGCGCCAGGTCTTCGAATTTGGTGTATTTACCGATGAACGCGAGACGGATGGTACCGATCGGGCCATTCCGCTGCTTACCGATGATGATCTCGGCAATGCCTTTATCCGGCGTATCTTCGTTGTAGACCTCGTCCCGGTATACGAACATGATCACGTCGGCATCCTGCTCGATCGCACCGGATTCCCGCAGGTCCGAGTTGACCGGGCGTTTGTTGGGTCGCTGCTCCAGACTCCGGTTCAACTGGGACAGCGCCACAACCGGGCAGCCCAGCTCTTTGGCAATACCCTTGAGTGAGCGTGAGATTTCGGAAATCTCGGCAGTACGGCCTTCGGTGTTACCCGGCACCCGCATCAACTGCAGATAGTCGACCATGATCAGGCCAATCTTGCCGCCGTTCTCCCGGGCCACCCGACGGGCCCTGGAGCGCATTTCGGTCGGGCTCAGCCCCGGAGTGTCATCGATATAAAGCGGCTTATCCTTCAACAGACTGACGGCAGAGGTAAGCCGGGGCCAGTCATCCTCTTCCAGCTTGCCGCCCCTCACTTTGGTCTGATCAATGCGACCAAGCGACGACAGCATACGCATGGCCAGCGCATCTGCGGGCATCTCCATACTGAACACCAGTATCGGGGTGCCGGTGCTGATCAGGGCGTTCTCAACAATGTTCATGGCAAAGGTGGTCTTACCCATAGAGGGCCGCCCCGCCACAATGATCAAGTCGGCCGGCTGCATACCGGAGGTCTGGTCGTCCAGATCCCGGAATCCGGTGGTCAAACCGGTCGTCTGCTCGCCAGACTCAAACAGCTCTTCAATGCGGCTGAGTGTGGTGGCCAGAATGGGGTTAATGGCCTTGGGGCCAGAGCCCTCTTTGGTACGCGCCTCGGCAATCTGGAACACACTGCGCTCGGCTTCGTCCAGGATATCGTTACTTTTCCGCCCCTGCGGGTTGAAGGCGGAATCGGAGATCTTGCCGGACACCTCCACCAACTGCCGCAGAATGGAGCGTTCACGAACAATGTCAGCATAGGCCCGAATGTTGGCGGCGCCGGGTGTTTTCTCGGCCAGTTCAGCCAGATAAGACAGGCCACCGGCATCCTCGATATCGCCGGTCCGTTCCAGAAACTCGGCCAGGGTAACCACATCCAGCGGCTCACTCTCGCTGGCCAGGCGCTCCACGGCGCCGAAAATCAGGCGATGGTCCTGCCGGTAAAAATCAGCCGCTGAAATAATTTCGGCGATCTCGTCAAACCGACGGTTGTCCAGCATCAGGCCGCCGAGCACCGCCTGTTCAGCCTCGACCGAATGCGGCGGGACCTTGATGCGACTGGTTTCCGGATCAATAGAAGCAGGTTTCAGAGTGGGATTGGCCATAGACACCGACATCAGGGAAATGAACAAACGAGATGACAAGAATACCAGAAAGCAACGGGCCCGAAACCGTCTCCGGCTCGGGCCCGTTTTTCAGCACAGAAACCTGCGGCTTCAGTGCTGGTTGAATCGACCTGTCACTGGGCTACCGATTACTCGGCAACAACCGCCAGCTTGATGGTCACTTCAACGTCTGTGTGCAGCTGCAGTTCGATGTCGTACTCGCCAGTCACCCGGATCGGGCCTTCCGGCAGACGAACTTCGCTCTTCTCGACTTCAGTACCACCGGTAGACACTGCGTCGGCAATGTCACGAACACCGATAGAACCGAACAGCTTGCCTTCTTCACCGGCCTTGGAGGTGATGGTGAAGGAAGCGCCTTCCAGAGCTTCGGCACGGGCCTGGGCAGCAGCCAGCTTCTCAGCAGCAGCTTTTTCCAGCTCAGCGCGACGCTCTTCAAACGCCTTTACGTTTGCTTCCGTAGCAGGAACGGCCTTGCCGTACGGCAGCAGGAAATTACGACCGTAACCGGCCTTAACCTTTACCTTGTCACCCAGGGAGCCAAGGTTTGCGACTTTCTCGAGCAGAATAACTTCCATCTCGTTAACCTCTTCGTGCTTTATTCAGCCGGACCGGCGGGTATACGCCCCCGGATATCCAGCCAGCTATCCACAAAAGCCAGAACCACTAACAGCATCAACAGATTGGGACCCAGCAGAACCAGAGCAACGTAAAACATTGCCAGCCAGTTTCCGCTCCACTGCTTTCGAGCAAACACACCGTGCACCAGAGCCAACCCGGCCAGAACCAGCGGGGTGCCCGCAGCCCAGGCCAGCAGTATGGCATTCAGCCCAAGAATCGGGCCGACCACCATGGTGATGGCGCACACTACGGCTACCGCCGGCGATAACCTGAGGCCATGGAATTCCTTGCGGAATCCACCGGGGTTATACAACCCCGCCTGCCACGACCTTGCCAGCATCGTCATACCGATGGCGGTGGCAAAGTAGGTACCGGCCATGCTGGCGTTCATGGTGTCCCGGATAACCTGTTCCAGTTCACCACCCAGCGCACGGGCCATTTCAGTGTTGTACTGCTCGTAAACCTCGACACCAGCCTGAACCAGATCGTTCAGCAGCGCCGGATACATCATAGGCAACATCAGCCCGGTCAGTATCGCCAGAAAGGCACCGGACAACAGCGCTCTTTCCCAGGACAACGTCGTCCGGATAATGGATGCCATCAGCATCACCTGCAGCAGCACCGCCAGCGCCGTGGGATCCTGGCCGTAAACGGCCCACCCGATCGCCGGAATCAAAGCCCAGAGGCCAATATTGAGCCCCTGGCGAATGCCCAGTCGAAGAACGACCAGGCCAGTTACCGCTGCGCCAATCCAGAACAGTAAGGGTACTGCGGTGGTAACCGCTGCAACCCCGCCAGCCTGCAGGGGACCGCGCATTACATACTGTGCCAGTGCACGCATGGTCCCGGGTCCTGTCCGTTAAAACTTAGTGGTCGTGACCGTCCGTATACGGCAGCAGTGCCAGGTAGCGGGCACGCTTGATAGCGGTAGCCAGCTGACGCTGATAACGTGCTTTGGTGCCGGTGATGCGGCTGGGCACGATTTTGCCGGTTTCAGTGATGTAGCCTTTCAGGGTGTCCAGATCCTTGTAATCGATCTCTTTAACACCTTCTGCCGTGAAGCGGCAGAACTTACGACGTCTGAAAAAACGAGCCATAACGTAACTCCTAACTCCGGTTAATTACTCTTCTTCGTCCTGGGATGCGCTCTGACGCTCTTCAGAGTCAGCTGAACGACGTGGACGATCGTCTCCGCCGGAACGACGGTCCTCACGGGACTCAGCGGCTTTCATCGGAGACAGGTCGGTAACGGCCTCGTCGCGACGCAGAATCAGGTCACGGATGATGGCGTCGTTAAACCGGAAGTTGTGAGTCAGCTCGTCCATCGCGGCCTGTGAACATTCGATGTTCATCAGCACGTAGTGAGCCTTGTGGATCTTGTTGATCGGGTAAGCCAGGTGACGACGGCCCCAATCTTCCAGGCGATGTACCTTGCCGCCATCTTCAGTGATGACGCTGGTATAACGCTCGATCATCGCGGGCACCTGCTCGCTCTGATCCGGATGTACCATGAAAACGATTTCGTAGTGACGCATGAGTTCTCCCTACGGTTTAAACAGCTTTCTTCTCCTGCTGGCCATACCAGTGGTTGTGGCCGGAGCGTGAAAGCAAGGAGGTGACAGCAATTGCTGCCGGTTTCTTTTTTGCTTTATCAATAAGGCTTTACAAGAAAGGCTTGATCAAAAGCGAAGCTCCTTATTGCCATGAAACAGGCAATAAAAAACCACCCCTTGAAAAAGGGGTGACGTATTCTAGGCCCGCAGGCCTGTTTGTGCAAGGTTTAACCGAGGCGCTGGCGCAGCGCCTCGTAAAGACAGACACCGGTCGCCACAGACACATTCAGACTGTCGACGTGGCCGAGCATCGGGATGTTGATCAACTGGTCACAATGTTCACGGGTCAGCCGGCGCATACCTTTACCTTCGGCGCCCATCACCAGAGCAACCGGCCCCTTGAAATCAGCCTGATACAAGGTGGCATCCGCCTCACCGGCCGTACCAATCAACCACACGCCCTGGTCCTTCAACTCCCGAAGGAAACGGGCGAGATTGGTCACCCGGACAAACGGTACCGTTTCTGCCGCCCCACAGGCGACCTTTCGGGCAACCGGTGTCAACGAGGCAGATTTATCCTTGGGCACAATCACGGCCTGCACTCCCGCCGCATCGGCGGTACGCATGCACGCACCCAGATTATGGGGATCCGTCACGCCATCCAGCACCAGAAGGAATGGCGACTTGTCGCTGGCGGCCAACTGGGCAAGAAGATCATCCTCGGTCCACTCCCGGCTTTCCGCAACGGCAGCAACAACACCCTGGTGGACACCCGACACCCGCTCATCCAACTCTTTCCGGTGCACCACTTTCCAGGGCACCCCCAGACCGTCAAGGGCATCGGTAACCGACTTCACCCGCTTGTCCTGACGACCGGTCTGAATCCAGACCCTTTGCAACCGCTCCGGCTCTCTTTTCAGCACGGCATCTACGGCATGCCAGCCGAATACATATTCCTGAGACACTGACAATCAATTCCTGCGTAACGTGTTATTTGCGACTCTTGCGCTTACGGCCCGAGCCTGACGGTTTACCTTTGGCCGATTTGGACCGGGCCTCCCGGGCAGCCTCTGCTGCCAGCTTTTCCTTGGCGCTGGCCGGCTTACCGGTTTTTCGCCCTTTACCGGAGCGATCACCCTTGCCCTTGCCCCGCGGCTCGCGCTTGGACACTTCCAGCGCATCGCGGTCTGCCTTCCGGCGCCTGGGGGTACTTACCAGCTCAAGATCGATTTTGCGGTCTTCCAGATCGACACGCACCACGCGGACACGCACTTCGTCACCCAGACGGAAGCTGACCGCCGTGCGCTCACCAATCAGACGATGCTTGACGGCATCGTGATGGAAGTAGTCACCACTGAGCGTGGAGACGTGTACCAGACCTTCGATGTAGATATCGGACAACTCAACAAAGAAGCCAAACGGCACCACCGCGCCGATAATGCCATCGTACTCCTCGCCCACGTGATCGCGCAGGAACTCGCACTTGAGCCAGGCCATGACATCCCGTGTGGCATCGTCGGCCCGGCGTTCGGTCATGGAGCAATGCTCACCCAACTGCTCCATACGGGCATAATCGTAGGGATACTCAGCCAATTCGGGATCGTGCACCTTCGGGGACACCAGATCTTTGGTTGCCTCGGGATTATGGATCCGGGACTTGATGGCCCGATGCACAATCAGGTCCGGGTAACGTCGAATTGGCGACGTGAAGTGGGTATAACTGGCGAAGCCAAGACCAAAATGCCCGGCTTCCTCAGGACTGTACACAGCCTGGCTCAGAGAGCGCAGCATCACCATCTGGATGACATTGGCATCCGGGCGGTCGGCCACCTGACCCAGCAAGGCCTGGTAATCTGCCGATGACGGCTTGTCGCCGCCGCCCAGCTGCAATCCCAGCTCACCCAGGAACAGGCGCAGATTGCTCAGACGCTCTTCCGAAGGCCCGTCGTGCACCCGGTAAAGCGCCGGAATCTTGTGCTTCTTGAGGAAGCGGGCCGTCGCCACATTGGCGCACAGCATGCACTCTTCGACAATCTTGTGGGCATCGTTCCGGTGCACCGGAACAATTTCCTCAATCTTGCGCTGGGCATCGAAAACAATCTTGGTTTCCGTGGTCTCGAAATCAATGGCCCCACGCTCGGTGCGAGCCTTTCGCAACAACTTGTAGAGGTCATACAGGTTGTGCAGATGCGGCAGCAGATCCGCATAGTGGGCGCTGAGTTTGTAGCCCTGCTCCGTATCCGGATGCTCCAGCATGGCACTGACCTTGTTGTAGGTCAGCCGGGCATGGCTGCGCATTACGGCCTGATAGAAGGTGTAGCCGCTGATGTTACCGGCGGCACTGATGGTCATGTCGGCCACCATGCACAGACGGTCGACATCCGGGTTCAGGGAACACAGGCCATTGGAGAGCTTCTCCGGCAGCATGGGCACCACGTGGTCCGGAAAATACACCGAGTTACCGCGCTGAATGGCCTCTTCATCCAGTGGCGACCCCGGGCGGACATAATGGGAGACATCAGCGATGGCCACCACCAACCGATAGCCACCACGGGGACGAGGCTCGCAGTAAATGGCATCATCGAAGTCACGAGCGCTCTCGTCGTCGATGGTCACCAGGCGCATGTTGCGGATATCCACCCGGTTTGCCTTGTCTTTCTCTGCCACTTCCGCGGGAATCGAGGCGGCCTGTTCACCGACCGCGGGCGGCCAGCTATGCGGGATTTCGTAGGAACGAATGGCCACATCGATTTCCATTCCCGGCGCCATGTGCTCGCCCAGAATCTCGATAACCTGGCCGGTGGGCTGGGTTCGAATCGTCGGCTGACGAATGATTTCCACCACAACATACTGGCCGTGAACCGCCTTACCCGCCTGCTCATCCGGAACCAGTATCTCGTGATTGATCCGGGCGTTCTCCGGCACCACAAAAGCGATGCCGCTTTCTTTAAAGAACCGACCGACAATCTGGGAAGTACGATGCTCCAGCACTTCCACAATCTTGCCTTCCCGGCGCCCACGATCATCCACCTGATCCACCCGGGCGGCCACCCGGTCACCGTGGAACACCTGGCGCATCTGCCGGGCGGTCAGAAACAGATCGGAGCCACCATCATCGGGGATCAGAAACCCGAAACCATCACGATGTCCAACCACACGCCCGGTGACCAGATCCGCTTCTTCTATCGGCAGAAACGCATCACGGCGGTTACAGATCAACTGTCCATCACGGCACATCGCAATCAGACGACGGCGCAACGCTTCAATCCCTTCCGCGGACGTCTGCCCGAGTTCCTGACACAGGGTCTCGTGCGTGGCCGGCGCGCCCCGCTCTTTCAGATGTTGGAGAATGTACTCCCGACTCTGGATGGGGTTGTCATATTTCTGGGCCTCACGCTGGGCATGAGGGTCACTTTGTTTGTTCTTCCTGGAAACCATTCGGATCCTTTCTGTCTCACCGCAAACCGTGCGGCATCATTCATGTTTGATGCAGTATAACGTTGGGATGGGAATGCTGCCTAACAAGGGCGCCAATATAGGCACAAATACCCTGAAATCGTCAGACTCTGCCGCCGAAACTTTTTTGAAAAAAATGTTTGACAGCACCTGAACGAATCATTAAAGTACGCGCCATCGGTTGAGGGGCAACTCCTCACAACTGGCAGAAACGCTAGGTTTTCAATAAACTATACGCGAATCTGCAAATCACCTGCCGAGGTGGTGAAATTGGTAGACACGCTAGCTTCAGGTGCTAGTGGGGGCAACCCCGTGGAGGTTCAAGTCCTCTCCTCGGCACCATTTTCTTCCCCAGAAAATGGCCTAAGAAATTAAAAATCCCGAAAAAATCAGCAGCATCTGACGTCGAACTCGCCGTATTTACGCCGAGCATTTTGTGCTGTCTGGAAGGACGACAGACAGAACATCCATCGCCCTTTCCGCAAACCGCCTTACTCCGACAGCCTGTCCAACAGATAGTCCGAGAGGCTCTGGTACTCGTACTCCACTGTGGAATACGCCCGGCCCGGCCGGTCGAGAGGACCGTCACCGCAATCGGATGTGGCGACGAAATCGACCAGATACGCCGTCTTGAGCAGGTTCGGACGCTGCATATCCAGCTCTTCGCTGTTCAGTGCGTCGTAAAACAGCTGCCACTGGAACGCCCCGTTCGCAGAATCCACTTCTGGCCTATTTGCGGTCGCCCGATCCAGGAACGGGAACCGGAGCAAGCGGGCAAAAGAGACGCCATTACGCTCATCAATATCGTATTCATAGGCACCAGCCCCGAAAAGATCGGAAGCGGCAACGTCACTGGTAAATGAGAAGGGAAACAGCCGGGTCGCATACTGGCCGTTGCGCTCGGTATCGTTAGGCGCAACACCCTGGGGCGCGCAGGAGGCTCCACCACCTGCAAACTCAACGGCTGCTTCCAGGCCACCGCCCGCGGTCAGCCGATACCCACTGACCAGATCCCGTTGCGACTGCTCGCCATCCAGAATGTCCGCTGGCGAATTGGCCTCCTCTAATGTCAGCACGCGATCATCAGCTCTGCCGGGCACGGATTCCAGCAGAGTCCCGGTCTGCTCATCCCAAACCCAGCTGATGTCACTGATACCATCCAGCTCGGTTCCCCCTGGCGTTACCCCGAGCGTCTGCTCGTGACACGTAGTGACGGTATCGAGACTGGCCGTGCCATTCTCCCACGCAAACTCCAGACGCTCGTGCACGCCCTCC
Organism: Marinobacter sp. MBR-105; assembly: GCF_053628895.1. Classification (NCBI taxonomy): domain Bacteria; kingdom Pseudomonadati; phylum Pseudomonadota; class Gammaproteobacteria; order Pseudomonadales; family Marinobacteraceae; genus Marinobacter; species Marinobacter sp. MBR-105. The sequence continues at coordinate 181,779 of NZ_JBRJHG010000004.1, forward strand.
TCGTCGTACCAGACGGCACTTTGGGGCGAAAGGGAGGAAGATGGCAGCCACTGAGTCTTCAGATTGGTCATATAGCCATCGGCCTGAAACAGGCGGGCCATCTCTGGCAACGAGATACCCATGCAGCCCCGGCTGGATACGGCCAGCAGCCTGCCACCTTCACTGTATTCAAAAGACAGCTCAGCCGAGGCACCGAGATCAGAGGTATTGGTAGGCAGTACGTCTGATCGGGTTGGCCGTGCCGAAATCCGCTGACTCACCAGAAGCCTGGGATTGCTTACTTCCACATCAACATCCGGCAGTACCAGCGTATCGGTATCCACATTGCCGTAGTTGCCACCGGACACAGCGGCATCGACAATGGCAATAACCTCATCAACGTTCTGCACCACCGAATAACCAAGCAGGTACACCCCGTCACGCGGTAACAGACTGGCTTCGCTGCCGTCACTGCCATTCCCTGCCAGGTAATCGTTGTAGCCATCAGGAATCTGGCTGGCCATGAACCGCGCCAGCGCCCGGGCATAGGCGTGAGCGCGGTCGTCATTGGCAAGGATATAGTCCTTCCACAGATTGATACCGTCCAGATCCGCAAAGCGGTTATCCGGAATCGGATTTTCAGTATTCCACTGCCCGGCCAGGCTCCGGAAACGGGCCAGCGTAGTCAGGGGGGTAATATTGGTTACGCCGGGGCTGGCTGACATCAAAAACGCCCGGCTGACCGGCTCATCGCCGTAGCTACGCTCCTCCAGTGTCTGGCCGGGAATCGCGAGGGCATAAAGCGGATAATCCCTGGGGTCCAGGTTTGCGCCGATCGATGGCGGAACATCCAGTGCGGAAACGTCCATGGAAAACCGCCCGCCGGGACCGCTCATCACGGTTGGCTCGCCGTCCTCGAGTATGTGGGTATTACCGCTGTCCAGCTCAATCTCCACCGGCCCTGCGGTGTACTGGCCATTGTCGTCAAGATCCAGCCAGACCCGGGCATTGTTGAGGTATCCGTCGATCACACGCCCCTGGTAGGGCGCCCGCTCGCTGTAGGTAACACCATCGAACTCCCGGCCATCAACCGGCAGCTCATCGGATTCATCGCCACAGCCGGCGATCGCAAGTGACAGCAGAGGAACGGTAACACTGATCAGACGTTTCATCGCGGCAACCATTTATCCTTGTTAGAGGTTGTGCCGCTACTTTAGGAGATGTGCCGCCGGGAGACCTTGACAGGCTTGGCAAATTGTAAAGTTTAGTAACGAGCAGGCCCCGGAATGTGCCGGGGCCTGCAAATCGGGGCAATTCGTCAGAACGACCGCGCCACGATTTCTTTCATGATTTCGTTGGTACCGGCGTAGATCCGCTGCACGCGCGAATCGGCCCACGCCCGGGCAATCGGGTACTCCCACATGTAGCCATAGCCACCGTGCAGCTGAACGCATTCGTCCATCACCTTGCATTGAAGGTCGGTGGTGTGCTGCTTGAGCATGGCCGCCGTCGGGATATCCAGCTTCTTGTCGAGGTGCAGCTCCAGGCAGCGGTCTGTAAAGACACGGGCTGCCGTGATTTCGGCTTTCAGCTCGGCCAGCTTGAAACGAGTGTTCTGGAACGCGATGACCGGTTTACCGAAGGCTTTGCGTTCTTTCACGTAATCCAGGGTCCACTGCCAGGCGGCCTCGGCGGCAGCGACGGCGGTCAGGGCCACCTGAAGCCGCTCTGCCGGCAACTCCTGCATCAACTGGAAGAATCCCTGTCCTTCCATGCTGCCCAACAGATTATCTGCCGGAACTTTTACGTCCTGGAAGAACAACTCAGAGGTATCCTGGGCCTTCATGCCCACCTTGTTCAGATTCTGGCCCTTTTCAAAGCCCTCCCAGGCGGTTTCGACCAGCAACAAGCTGGTGCCCTTGGCACCTTCTTTGGGGTCAGTCTTGGCAACAACAATCACCAGATCCGCTAGCTGACCGTTGGTGATAAAGGTTTTTGAGCCATTCAGAATGTAATGGTCACCCTGGCGGATGGCCGTGGTTTTCACGCCCTGAAGATCGGAACCTGCCCCAGGCTCGGTCATGGCGATGGCAGTGATCATTTCACCTGATGCCATTTTGGGAAGATACTTCTGCTTCTGCTCTTCCGAGCCGTAGTTCAGGATATAGGGCGCCACGATATCGGAGTGCAGCCCCCAGCCAATGCCGGACAATCCGGCCTGGGAGATTTCTTCCATGATCACCGCCGAGTAACGGAAATCGGCCCCCACACCGCCGTACTCTTCCGGCAGCATGGGGCATAGGAACCCCAGCTCGCCCGCTTTTTTCCAGAGCTCCCGGCTGACCTGGCCATCCTTTTCCCATTGGTCGTGATACGGAGCGGCTTCCTGTTCCAGGAATTTGCGAACGGAGTCCCGGAAGCCTTCAAGATCGGCATCGAACAGAGTACGTGGAATCATTGCTGAACCTCGGTGAACGGGTTGGTTTATCGTTGTGTTCAGCAAGTCTGTGGCGGGGCGGGGTTTCGCTCAATGGTGAAAACCATCAATCGCTTTGGCCAAAACCATCGCCCCGGAACGGGTCAGTCGGCTTTCTTCTCGCCCCAGCGGGGTACCAGGGTCTGCGGAAAATCCAGGTGGTCGAGAATCCGGGCAACCATGAAATCGACCAGATCATCCACCGACTGCGGGTTGTGATAGAACCCGGGGCTCGCCGGCATCATCACCGCACCCATGCGGGTAAGCCTGAGCATGTTTTCCAGGTGCACCTCAGAATAGGGCGTCTCCCGTAACACCAGAATCAGCTTGCGGCGCTCCTTCAGGGCCACATCGCCGGCGCGCTCGATCAGGTTATTGCTGGCCCCGGTCGCCAGGGCCGAGAGCGTACCAGTGCTGCAGGGGCATATCACCAGCGGCGCCTTCTCGCCGGAACCGGAAGCCGGTGGAGAAAACCACTCCTCCCGGCCAAAGACCTGCACCTGACCGGGCTGCGCACCGGCGAAGTCCGACAAGGCCTCTGCCATGGCAGGCGTAGAACCCGGCAGCCGAAAATCGGTTTCAGTCGCGATCACCACCTGGGCCGCCTTACTGATCATCACGTTCACACGGCAACCGTTGGCTACCAGGCACTGCAACAGACGAAGCCCGTACTGGGCTCCCGACGCGCCGGTAAACGCCAGATTAACAACCGGTGATTGTTCAGCCACGACGCTTCTCCAGTTCCGCCACCAGTTTCCGATGAATGCCGCCAAAACCGCCATTACTCATGATTACGATATGACAGGTCTCTGGCAGTCCCTCCAGGGCCTTCTCAATCAGCTCCTCCACCGACGCCTCCACCCTGTGATGATCCAGCTCACCATGTTCCGCCTGCCAGCTCCCCACCAGTTCCGGCAACCAGTCCATATCACTGAGATTACCCCAAAGCACCCGATCTGCCCGTGCGGCACTCGGGATCAGCGTCTGCTTGTGCACACCCTGCTTCATGGTATTGGAGCGGGGTTCGATAATGGCCAGGATTGGCTCATCTCCCACCCGATTGCGCAATCCCTCCAGGGTAGACGCAATCGCGGTTGGATGATGGGCAAAGTCGTCGTATACGCGCACACCGCCGATTTCGCCCACCAGCTCCATTCTGCGCTTCACTCCAGAGAACCGGCACAACGCCGCCACCGCATGGTCAGGCGTAACGCCCACATGACGGGCAGCGGCAATCGCCGACAGGGCATTACGCACATTGTGCAAACCGGTCAGCCCCCATTTCAGGATCGCAACCGGCTGCTCATGGTGGATAACCATGAAGCGGCTGCCATCCTCAGCCAGAAGCTCAGCCCGCCAGTCCGCCGTGCGGCTGATCTCGCTGCCGATGGCGGTATCCTGCACCGGGCTCCAGCACCCCATCTCCAGGGCATTATCCAGATGCCGATCCCGAGCCGGACGAACGATCAGGCCTTGGGATGGCACAGTGCGCACCAGATGATGAAACTGGCGTTCAATGGCTTCGACATTATCGAAAATGTCCGCGTGATCGAATTCCAGGTTGTTGAGAATCAGGGTATTGGGTCGGTAATGTATAAACTTGGAGCGCTTGTCAAAGAACGCGCTGTCGTACTCATCCGCCTCGATCACAAAGAAATCACTGCTGCCCAGCCGGGCAGACACCGGAAAGTCCTGGGGCACACCGCCTATAAGGTAACCGGCATCAAAGCCGGCCTGGTCGAGAATCCACAGCAACATGGCCGTTGTGGTGGTTTTGCCATGGGTACCGGCTACGGCCATCACCCAACGGTGGCGCAGGACCTCCCGGGCAAGCCATTCAGGGCCAGACATATAATCAATGCGCCGGTTGAGCACTGCTTCCACTTCCGGGTTACCCCGGGACATGGCATTTCCGATCAGCACCAGATCCGGTTTCGGCTCCAGGTTCTCGGGCCGGTAACCTTCTGTCAACGCAATGCCCTGGGCCTCCAGCTGAGTACTCATGGGAGGGTAAACGCCCTGGTCCGAACCGGTCACCTTATGCCCCAGCTCCCGGGCGATCACCGCCAGACTGCCCATGAACGTGCCGCAAATGCCCAGAATATGTATATGCATTAAGGTTGTGCCTCCGGTTTGAAACCTGCCAAGCCTCTACCATACTTTCTGCGCGGTCAAGAGCCGGCATATGCTCATGAAAAACCGCGGTGTTTGGCGTATCATCTGCGCCATCGTTGAACCAGCAGGAGGCTTCAGCCCGAGATGGCTATCAAGAACGCATTTTATGCCCAGTCTGGCGGGGTCACCGCCGTTATCAATGCCAGTGCTTGCGGTGTTATCCAGACCGCACGCAAACATCCGGACCAGATCGGCAAGGTCTATGCCGGCCGCAACGGCATCATCGGTGCTTTGAAAGAAGAGCTGATTGATACCAGTCTGGAATCTGACGACGCCATCCAGGCCCTCATCCACACGCCCGGCGGGGCTTTTGGTTCCTGCCGCTACAAGCTCAAGAACATTTCCGAGAACCAGCGCGAATACGAGCGCCTGATTGAAGTGTTCCGGGCCCACGACATCGGTTACTTCTTCTACAACGGCGGCGGCGATTCCCAGGATACCGCCTATAAGGTCTCCCAACTGGCCGATCGTATGGGTTACCCGATCACCTGCATTGGCGTGCCCAAAACGGTCGACAACGACCTTCCCTTCACCGACTGCTGTCCCGGCTTTGGTTCCGTGGCCAAGTACATTGCCACATCCACCCTCGAAGCCAGCCTGGATATCAAATCCATGTGTGAAACCTCCACCAAGGTCTTCATTCTGGAAGTGATGGGTCGCCACGCCGGCTGGATTGCTGCCGCTGGCGGACTGGCCGGACAGAGCGAAGGCGAGCCGCCTCACGTCATCCTGTTCCCGGAAATTCCCTTCAACCGGGAGAAATTCCTGGAGCGAGTAGATCAGTGCGTGAGGGATTACGGTTACTGCGTGGTGGTGGCGTCTGAAGGCGCCCAATACGAAGACGGCCGCTTCGTTGCCGATGCCGGCGCCAAGGATGCCTTCGGCCACACCCAGCTTGGTGGTGTTGCCCCGGCCCTGGCCAATATGGTGAAACAGGCCCTGGGCCACAAATACCACTGGGCAGTGGCAGACTATCTGCAGCGTGCAGCCAGGCACATTGCCTCGGCCACTGATGTGGAGCAGGCTTACGCGGTTGGCAAGGCTGCGGTGGAAATGGCCCTGGCAGGCAAACAGGCTCTGATGCCCACCATCGTGCGGGATCAGGCCAAGCCTTATCGCTGGTCAATCGGCGAGGCCAACCTCAGCGAGGTCGCCAACCAGGAAAAGAAAATGCCGATCCATTACATCACAGACAACGGCTTTGGCATCACTCAGGATTGCCGGGATTACCTGCAGCCGCTGATCGCCGGCGAAAGCTTCCCGCCGTTTGACGACGGTCTGCCCAGGGTGGCCAAGCTGAAGAACCAGCTGGTGGAGAAGAAACTGAGGACCGAGTTCGAACTCTGATCCTGCCCTGCAGCCCTACAAAAAAGCCCGGCCAAAATTGCCGGGCTTTTTTACGCTACAAACGGCTGCGACCTAACTGGCCGTTTGCGCCTCATGGCGGCGCACATACGCCGAGAAATCGTCGAAACCACCCACATACTCGGAACCCACCAGAATCTGGGGCACCGTGTAGACCGGATGGCCGATACGGTCGGCAATGTCCTGTTTGCTCATGCCTTTCTCGATCATGTCCACCCACACGTAGGGGATGTTTCTGGATTCACACAGGTCCCTTGCACGAACGCAAAAACCACAGCTTGAACGGCCATAAATCGTGACCTGCTCCATACATACCTCCTGACTCAAAGGGTAGCGAGTGGCTGGCACTCTTCGCATCTATAATGTCGCAATGATGGCATGACGAGCACCAATTGAAAATTGATCCTCGCCATGATCGTGATAGTAGCTGACGATACCGATATCGCCCGAGGAAGGGCCAGCCTCAGGTTTTCAGGCGGCCCAGTTCGCGGTCGAGCACCTGGACCTGGCCATCGAGTGCATCGCCACTCTGCCGGACCCGTTGCGCCAATTCCCGCAGGTCGTTGGCCGCATCGCCAATGTGGGTCAGGTTCCGGTTAATTTCCTCGCTCACCGAGCTCTGCTCCTCAGCGGCGGTGGCCACCTGGGTCACATGCTCAACAATCGTGGCAATACGCTCAACCACTGTGGCCAGCGAGTGACTGGCTTCCCGGGTACCCTCTACCGCGCTGGTGGCCCGCTCGACACCGGTTCCAATGACCGTTACCGCACCGTCCACGTCTCCTTTCAGGCGCTCGATCATGCCACTGATTTCATCCGTAGATTCGCGGGTTCGGGACGCCAGTGTGCGCACTTCATCGGCCACCACCGCAAAGCCACGCCCCTGCTCTCCGGCCCGGGCAGCCTCGATAGCCGCATTCAGTGCCAGCAGATTGGTCTGCTCGGCAATGCCACGGATCACTTCCAGAATCCGGTTAATTTCCTCACTGCGCTGGGCCACGTGACCAATAGCCGAGCTGGCCTGATCCATATCGCCGGCCAGTGCATCCACGCCCCGCAACGCCGTACCCAGAGTATCCTGGGTAAATTTAATGCCATCCCGCGCAGCCCGGGCATTATCCGCTGCCTCGCCAGCAAAGCCGGCCACTTCCCCGGCCGCCGCCGACATTTCATTCATGGCGGTCACCACACTGTCGATATCCTGGTGCTGGCGGGCTGTCTGTTCATCGGTATCCCGTGCAATGGCGCCCACATCCGAGGCCTGCCCCCGCACTTGGGCATTCACGTCTTTGAGGTCGTTGATCATTTCCCTCAGGCGGGCCAGGAAGGCATTAAAGCCGCCAGCAAGGTCAATCAGCTCGGCATGAGTGTCAATATCCAGTTCACGGGTAAGATCGCCCTCGGCACTGGCCAGATTGCGCATGCGCTTCCGGATTTCGTCCAGCGGCCGGGTAACCGAACGCACCAGCAACACCAATACGGCAATCGCAAGCACGACCACCACAATGCCCACCACGGTTTGGCGGGTGGCCGTGCTGGTTACTTCGTCTGACAGCAACGCCGTTATTTCATTCACACTGGCCAGGGCGATATCGCGCGGCAATTCAATCAACAGCGACCATTCAGCGCCCGGTAACGCGACCTTGACGGGATACGACACGGCGAGAATCTCACCGTTGTCGAAGCTGCCACCGTTGCGGTGCAACGCCGTAAATTCGCCAGCCAGATCCGGCAGTGCTTCCCGCAGTGGCCGGCCCAGATGCTCCTGATAATGACTGGAAGCAGCAATCAGGCCTTTCTCGCTCAATAATGTGACCCGTGACTGGCCGTCAAAGAGTTCCTCGCTGACACCGGCAATGGTCGACTGCAGCGTCGACAGGTTGATGTCGGAACCGACCACCCCGGCAAACTCGCCGTCACTGATCACCGGCACCACCAGGCTGGTCATCAGCTCGGAGTAGCCCTCTTCAATCTCATACTCATAGGGCTCCATCAGGCAGGGCTTTAGAGAATCGCGGGAACACAGATACCATTCGGCTTCACGGATCCCGAACTCATTGCGTTTGTCCAGGTATTTGGTGGCAGGGTCTTCGGTTCTGCTGAACACCACATTGCCGGCCGGGTCCCGATAGTAGTAGATCTCAAGGGTACCCTCATCACTGCTGTGTTCTTCCACGCCGCCGGTAAAGTAAATGTCCTGGCCGTCGTAACCATCCGGCTCAAACTGGGCGTAAATCGAACTCAGATGCTTCTGTTCCTCGAGCACAGCCCCAATGTTTTCCTGAAGGTCGCGCCGGCTGATCCTTCCGGAGCTGTCCGCTTCGATATTTCGGGTAATCAGGCTGCGAACCACTTCAGGCGTCTGGTAGGCGGTTTCGAATACCCCGGTCACCAGCTCACCGTATTTCCCTGCGGTCGCACTAAGCTGATCCATTACAATACGTTGCACCGTGCCCCGGGTTTCCCGGGTCAGCCGCTCCTCCATGGAACCGAGGGAGAGCTGGGCGGTGATAACAATACTCACACCCATGGTTAGCAGCAGTGCAATCACCAGGGCGTAGAGTTTTACGCGCAGAGAGAGTTGTTTCATGTACATCGAAACCTTTTTCTGTGAGGCTTAACCAACATCCTAGAGCATGGAGGCGTTTTTGGCCTACCTGACCCTGTTCCTGACATCTTTTGCCGCGGCAACGCTGCTGCCCGCGTATTCGGAAATACTGCTCGGCACCCTGGTCAGCCAGAATTATCCCCTGTTCTGGTTGTGGTTCTGGGCAACCATGGGAAATACTCTGGGGTCAGTGGTTAATGGGCTTATCGGCCGGCAAGTGGATCGCTTTAAGCACAAACGCTGGTTTCCCGTCAGTGAACTTCAACTACACAAGGCACGAAACCGGTTCAATCGATATGGTCAGTGGTCGCTCCTGCTGGGCTGGTTGCCCATTGGCGGCGATGCACTGACTCTGGTGGGCGGCATTATGCGAGTCCCCTGGCTGAATTTTATTGTTCTGGTGGGGATTGGTAAGGGACTGCGCTATGCCTTCGTCATCTGGGTGGTGCTGACCGCGTCTGGCTAGGCAGCACCGCTCCCATAGAGGTATTTTCTCAACAAGTCCTCGCCGTTGAACTCGGAGTGCAACACCGCAATGAACGTGTAAACCCCGATTAGTTTTCGATTGAGGAACACGAATTCCTTGGGGGGTACACGAAAATAGCGGCTGATGGCAGACCTGGCGGCCTGCTTGGCCACTCTCGAGGGCAAATCGCTCTGTTTCCAGCGGTACTGGCCATGGCTGTTGACGGCATAATCCGGCCACTGACTGCGATCCTTCGCCAGGGGTTCCAGTACTGACATACAGACCTTGCCAAACTTGTCCAGCACCTCCGCCGGCCAGTCCCGGCTCATGAATCTGAGCTTGATTCCGCCCTCAACAACCTGCTCCAGATCTTCCTCATAGGAAGCCCTGATCATCTGGATGACCGGCTTCAGAAAGTCAGACGAGTAACTCTGCACGGCGCCAAAATCCAGCAGGACAATCCGGTCAGTTTCCGAATCACCACCCTGTTCGCCCGCAATACGAATCCGGTAGTTGCCGAAATTCGGGTCGGTCTGGATCTCACCCCATTCAAATAGTTCCCGGAAAAATAATTCCAGGGCTGCCTGGCCCAGGGCACTGCGTCGCTCCAGTGGCAATTCACGAACCGCCACTGAACTGACCGAATGGCCGTGCTCATAGGTCGAGGCAATAATATGATCCGTTGAAAATTCTGCCAGCACTCTTGGCACCACAAAGCGTGGATCATGGCTAAGCATCTGGCGGAACTTTTCGGTGGTACGGGCCTCCAGCCGGTAATCCACCTCCCGGTGCATCATTTCCCGGACTTCTTCCAGCCAGTCGTTGAATTCAGGGCCGAAGCTGACCAGCCGCGCCACTTTCAGCAGATGAGCCACAGCGTTCAGATCACTGTCGACGGCATCGGCAACACCCGGGTATTGCACTTTGAGCACAAGCTCCAACCCGTCGCTACGGCGTACCGCACGATGAACCTGGCCAAGTGAGGCAGCTCCTATAGGCTCCGGGTCAATATCGAGTTCAGAAAGCCGGCTCTCCCCCAGTTCGGCTTTGAGCACCCGCTCAATGGCCGGCCACTCCAGAGAGGTGGTCTGGTCTTCCAGAGTGTGCAGCGCCTCAGTCACTTCTTCGGGGAGAAAATGCTCGCCGTACAGCGCCATGACCTGGCCGATCTTGACCACACTGCCCTTGAGCCGGCCAAGTTCGTCCACCAGAAACCGGGCCTGACTGGAGAGCATTGCCCGATGCCGCTGTTCCCGGGTTTCCTTGTTGCTGAACCAGTTAGTCGCCATATGGGACGCCATGCGCGTGCCTGCGAACAGTCCGGCTCTGGTCAGCGACAACCTGCGCTCAAAGCTGCCGGTCTTGATACGGGAGACGGATTTTCCGGGTCGGCTGGAAGACATGAAAGACCTGTTTCTGTCAGGAAATGTGAATGCCTGCAATATATCTGACCATTATACGGATCTGGGCGCGCGACTACCTAACCCAGTCGTCGCGCCGGCACTGCCCCTGCAGCCAATGTGTATAAACTTCGACCAATTTAAAAGAGTTCGTGACATCGGTTACGTTTTGACACAGTCACAGATCACAAAGCGGTCTAGTATTGGTTGACAGGGTTTCTGTGATATTTATCAACTACAACAACACCACCCACACATGAATCAGCCCGCTTCAAGAACGCCAGACGCCGAGCTGTCGCAGTTTCGCGTTAAAGGCGAGATACCGGTACCGGCCCTGATCAACGGCCTCACCTGTGCGGCAGTGCCGTTGCTTGTGTTTTTCGCCTGGCGCTCGTCCGGCCACGGCGACCCGTTGACTTCACGGCTGCTGCTGGCCTTCGCCGCCCTTCTGGCCATTAATGCGATCGTCTTTCTGAGCCTGGGCCACAAAACCCTCCAGCGCCGGGCATTCATTACCCTGATTATCGCTCTGTTTACCTACCTGGCCATCCAGGCGGTTGAAGACGGCTCGGCCATCATGTGGCTGTTCGCCTATCCCCCCATAATCTTCTACATCAGTGAAGCCAGAGTAGGCATACTGACCTGTGTGGGCGGATGGCTGGCCGTATTATTCCTGTTCAGCCCGTTGGGGGATATGGTTTTTGACTCGCCCTACAGTACCAGCTTCCGGCTTTCCATGATCATCGTGCTGGCTTTCGAAATGGCCACTTGCTACATCCTCGATCAGAGCCGGCGGCGGAGCAAGCTAGGCTTGATCCGGCTGGCCGCAGAATTCGAGTACGCCGCCAAGCACGACGCACTCACCAGCCTGGCCAATCGCCGCGAAGGTTTGGAACAACTGGAAACAGAGTATCAGCGCTACCTGCGTAACGGTCGCAGCTTCTCGGTTCTGCTGATGGATATCGACCTGTTCAAGAATGTGAACGACAGCTACGGTCACCAGGCGGGCGACGACATGATCGTGTTGGTTGCCCGCACCTTGACCGACCAGAGCCGCAAAGTGGACACCATTGCCCGCTGGGGCGGAGAAGAATTTCTGGTACTACTCCCCGAAACCGCCCTGACCGAAGCCGCTGCCACGGCGGAGCGGATTCGCTCTGCCGTGGCGAGCCAGGCCATCGACTGCGCGGGCAAGCGAGTGACCGCCACCATCAGTATCGGCGTGGCCTGTATACAGGGCTCAGAGTCGATTGATCGCCTGCTACAACGGGCCGATGAGGCGCTGTATCAGGCCAAGACGCTGGGGAGAAATCGCGTGTGTCAGGCTACTGAGGCGCTTCACCAGCCCTGACGTTGCTCCACCTGACTGTGGCCAAGACCTTCGACCAGCTCGCTCACCAGCCGGCGCTCCAGGTCATAGACCGAGGCTCCGGCCTCAAAATCACTGACTTGGCACATGGACATGCCCGCGTAGCCACAAGGGTTGATTCGGGAGAAGGGTTCCATGTCCATGTTCACATTCAGAGCCAGGCCATGGAAGGAGCAGCCCCGGCGGACCCTCAAACCCAAGGACGCAATCTTGGCGCCGTTCACATAGACACCCGGCGCATCTGACCGCGGTGCTGCTTCTATGCCGCCTTGGGCCAGGGTACGGACAATCGCCTGCTCAATGGCACTGACCAGGTTACGCACCCCGAGTTTATGCCGGGTCAGATCAATCAGCAGGTAGATCACCAACTGCCCTGGGCCGTGGTAGGTCACCTGGCCACCTCGATCCACCTGAATCACCGGAATGTCTCCTGGCAGAAGGATATGCTCGGCTTTACCCGCCTGCCCCTGGGTAAACACCCGGGGATGCTCCAGGCACCAGAGCTCATCCACGGTGGTCTCGTCCCGGTTGGCGGTGAACGATTTCATCGCTTCCCAGGTTTCCATGTAGGGCTGTTGCCCCAGTGACCGTACGATGAGGTCAGCCACCGTTACAGCACCATGTGAACGCGGCCACTGGCCTTAAGCTCTTCAAAGAGTGCTTTGAGCTGATCTTCACCGGTCGCCACAATTTTCAGCTGAACCGAAGAAAACCGGCCTTTGCTGCTGTCGTTCACCGAGATGTCCGCTTCAGACAGTCCCGGGGCATGCTGCTCAACGACCTCCACCACAAATTCGGTGAAATCGGGCGCGGCATTGCCAATCACCTTGATGACATAGTCACAGGGAAACTCGATTTTTGGTGCTTTCGGCTCAGTCATGCCGCACATTACTCCCGGCTAAGGCAAACAGCGCCTCAACCTCAGTTAAACAGTTGAACAAAAAACAGCTTGATGGCGTCCCAGATGCGCTTGAACAAACCGCCTTCAGGCACTTCGGTAAGTGCCAGCACCGGCTCATCCACCAGGGTTTCACCATCCAGAACCACACGAACGCGGCCCAGCTCATCTCCCACCTTAATGGGCGCTTTTATCACGGAATCAAGGTCGACCACCGATTCCAGTTGCTCGCGGGAGCCACGGGGAATGGTGACATAGATATCCTCCGGCATGCCTACCGACACCTCATCCGCCTGACCGCCCCACACTCTGGACGCCATCAGCTCCTGACCGGCACGGAACAGCCGCTCGGTTTCAAAGTAACGGAAGCCGTAGTTGAGCATTTTCTGCACTTCCTGGGCCCGGGCCTCAGAGCTGCTGGTTCCCATAACCGTAGCAATCAGCCGGGTCTCACCCCGCTTGGCCGATGCCACCAGACAATAACCGGCCTCTTCCGTGTGCCCGGTTTTCAAACCATCAACGCTGTCATCCCGCCATAGCAGGCTGTTTCGGTTGGGCTGACGAATATTGTTGTAGGTGAAGTGCTTCTGCGCATACAGCGGGTAGTTTTCCGGGTAGTCCTGGATAATATGCCGTGCCAGGATCGCAAGATCGTAGGCGGTTGAGAAATGGTCTGCGGAGGGCAGGCCGGTGGCGTTTTCGAAGTGGGTATCTTTCATGCCCAGCAGTTGCGCCTGTTGGTTCATGATGTCCACGAAAGCCCCTTCACTGCCGGCCACAAACTCGGCCAACGCCACAGACGCATCGTTGCCAGACTGGATAATCACACCCTTGAGCAGATCCTCAACGGACACCGAGGTGCCCTCCTGCACGAAGGTTCTGGACCCCTCTGTGCGCCAGGCCTTGACACTGATAGGTACCATATCCGACATGGAGATACGGCCTTCATCCAGCTCGCGCTCGACAATATAGGCCGTCATCATTTTAGTCAGGCTCGCCGGTGGCAAACGCTCATTGCTATTGTGCTCCATGATCACACGACCACTGAGCGGATCCATCAATACCCAGGAGCTACCGGCAATCTGCGGCGGAGACGGGATCAGTACCGCCTGCGCCGAGGCCTGCCCGCTCATCAGCAACAGGGAAAAAACCAGAAACAGTGTTCGAGTTACAGTCTTGAAAGCCATGGATAGTTTCATTCGTCGTCAGATGCTTGTCTTATGTTGGTTCTGAACTCAGTCGGTTCAGTGCGAATCGGTCAGTACAATAGACTGCCGGAACCCTCTTGATTCCAGAAGGTTCTGAGCGTAGCGCGCGTCGCCCTCGCTCTTGAATGGCCCCACCTGAACCCGATGGAACCGGCCATTATCAGTGGTGATCTCCCGGACCCTCACAGGATTATCCAGCACTCCCAGCAGACGCTCGCGCATGGCCTCAGCCGGATCCCGCTGACTGAATGCGCCGAGCTGAACAAACAGCCCCTCACCGGCAGCCAGGTCTGTTGATCCGGAAGCCGGCGAGGCAACCACCGGAGCCTGGCCAGCGGCATCAAACGGCTTGCCAGCCAGAAACATGGCGCCGTCCGGACGCACCGTAATAGCGGCCACTTCGACCCTGGCGGTACCACGGGATTGATAGCCGAGCTTCTTGGCAGCGGCATAGGACAGATCGATCAGCCGATCCCCGTGGAAGGGGCCGCGATCGTTCACACGGACAATCACCGAACGGCCGTTATCGAGATTGGTCACTCGCGCGTAACCCGGAATCCGAAGGGATTTGTGTGCCGCCGACATGGCATACATGTCGAACACCTCACCGTTGGAGGTCTTGTGGCCGTGAAATTTCTCGCCATACCAGCTCGCGGTGCCGCGCTGCACGTAGCCGTCGTTACTGTCCATCACATGATAGCGCTTGCCCCAGACCGTATAGGGCGACTTGTTGCCAGCCGACCGTGGCTGCTCATATCGGGGTGTGGCATCGGCCAGGCCGCTGGCGTCAAAGCTGCCCGAAGGTGCCCGATCCTGCTTAATGGTATAGCGTGACGAGTGGTCAACTTCAGGACTGCTGGCACAGCCGGCCAGCAAGGCAGCTAAAGCCAGTGCGGGAATCCGTTTGTCAGAGACCTTGACCATGTCTGTTCACTACCCCAAAACCTGTGTATTGATACCGCCATTACTGACCAGCAACATTGTAACGGGTTCCCTTGTGTATACACCATTACCGGGCAGCCATCATTACTGGTTCAGGCGGTGATCATCCGACGATGGGTGTGAATCGACATCAGCACGCCGAACGCCGCCATCAGAGTGACACTTGAGGTGCCGCCATAGCTGATCAACGGCAAAGGCACACCGACCACTGGCAACAGGCCGCTCACCATTCCGATGTTGACAAAGATATAGATGAAGAACGTCATGGTCAGTGCTCCGGCCACCAACCGGCTGAAGGAGTCCTGGGCGGTAACCGAAATATAGAGACAACGCAGGATAATCAGGAAGTACACCGTCAACAGCAGCAACATACCGATAAAACCGAACTCCTCTGCCAGCACCGCGACAATAAAGTCAGTGTGGCTTTCCGGCAAAAACTCCAGGTGTGACTGGGTGCCCTGCAACCAGCCCTTGCCCTCCATACCGCCGGAACCGATCGCGGTTTTCGACTGGATAATATTCCAGCCGGCTCCGAGTGGATCGCTCTGGGGGTCCAACAGCGTCAATACCCGCTGCTTCTGGTATTCCCGCATGACGAAGAACCACATCAGGGGGGCAGAAACCGAGACCATGGCGAGGAACGCGGCAATCAACTTCCAGCTGATACCGGCAAAAAACACCACGAAAATGCCGGCCATGCCGACCAGCAGAGAGGTACCGAGATCCGGTTGCTGGATGATCAGGAACATCGGCAGCAAAACGATCACCAGCCCCGTCATCACCCTGGGGAAGGTCGGTGGCAGGTAATAGCGAGACAGATACCAGGCTGCCATCATCGGCACCACCAGCTTCATGAACTCGGAAGGCTGAAACCGGGGCAGGCCAGGCAACGCCAGCCAGCGTTGCGCCCCTTTGGCACCGACACCCACCAGCAACACGGCGACCAGCCCGATCAGCCCCAAGCCGTAGAGCCAGGGCGCCCATCGGCGAAAGACCGCCGGATCCAACTGAGCGAATACGAACATCACCACAAAGGCAACGCCCAGGCGAATACCCTGTGCCTTGACCACATCAATATTCCGGTCAGCCCCACTGTAAAGCACAAAAAGGCCGCCACCGACGAGCAACAACAGAAGCCCCAGGAGAATCGGGTCCAGATGCAACGCTGACCAGATACTGCGATTGCGCCCCAGATCGCTGCCAGTCTGACTGCTCCACAATTTGCTACCGGCCATCAGTTATCTCCCCCGGCCGCTCTGGAATCGCTGATTACAGGTTCCGCCTGCTCCGCCGGAAACTCCTCCAGCCAGGCATCAAACAAGGCGCGGGCAACCGGAGCCGCGGCGCCGCTGCCACTGCCACCATTTTCAACGATAACCGCCACTGCGATCTTGGGGTCATCCGCTGGCGCAAACCCGACAAACAGCGCGTGGTCCCGAAGCCGTTCCCTTATCTGCTCTTCGTCGTACTCCTCATCCTGACCAAGACTGAATACCTGGGCCGTGCCGGTTTTACCGGCCATTCGGTAGCTTGCGCCTCGACCAGCGCTTCGACCCGTCCCCCGGGCACCATGCATCACTTCTTCCATGGTATCGACGACATATTCCCAATCGTCAGGATCCTTCAGTTCAAGCTGTTCATGCGTCTGCTCCGGCAGGAACTCCTCCACTGGACTGTCGCCGTGAACATCCTTAAGCAACCTGGGCTCAACCCAGGCTCCGCGATTGGCAATCAATGCTGTAGCCGTTGCCAGTTGCATGGGCGTTGCCAGCAAAAAACCCTGCCCAATGCTCATGTTGACTGAGTCTCCGGGATACCAGGGTTCATTTCTCACGGCCCTTTTCCAGTCTGCGGTCGGCAACAACCCGGTCAAAGCACCGGACACATCCAGGGTGGCATCCTCACCAAAGCCGAACCGGGCCAGATAGGAAGACATGACATCCACCCCCATATCAACGCCCACTGCGTAAAAGTAAACATCATTGGATCTCGCCATCGAGTACTTCAGATCCACCCAGCCATCACCAGAGCGATTCCAGTTCCGGAAACGCCTCCCGCCCTCACGGAGCTGGAAGTATCCCGGGTCCCAGATTCTACGGTCTTTATCCGTTGCGCCGCTGTCCAGCGCTGCAACAGCCATCATGGGCTTGATGGTCGACGCAGGGGGGTACTGGCCACGGAGCGCCCTGTTAAACAATGGCTTATCGATACTCTGACTCAATTCGCGATAATCATCGACACTGATACCGGTCACAAATTTATTGGCATCAAAACCGGGCACACTGGCAAGCGCCAGAATCCCGCCGGTCTTGGGCTCGATAGCAATGATCGCACCTCGCCTGCCCTCCATCAGCTCATGCGCCCGACGCTGGAGCCGCAAATCAAGATGGAGCTGGAGGTCTTCGCCCGGAACAGGATTTACTCGCTCAAGCACCCGCAAGATCCGGCCACGGGCGTTGGTTTCTACATGCTGGTAGCCCACCTGACCGTGAAGCGCCTCCTCGTAGAAACGCTCAATCCCGGATTTGCCGATGTAGTTGGTCCCCGCGTAATTGACCGGATCGATACGCTGAAGTTCGTCGCGATTGATACGGCCGACAAACCCCAGGGCATGGGCGGTCAGCTCGCTATGGGGATAGTAGCGAACCAGTTCGGCCTCAACTTCCACCCCCGGAAACTGATGCCGGTGCACTGCCATGCGGGCAATTTCGGCTTCGTCGAGATCGTAACTCAGGGGGATCGCCTGGAACGGACGCCGCGGCTCCCGCAGTCGGCGCTCGAACCGTTCCAGATCTTCATCGGCAATACTCAGAATGTCGCTCAGGCGCGCCAGGGTTGCATCCATGTCGCCAACGCGCTCCGGCACCACCGTCAGGCTGAATACCGGGCGATTCTCCGCCAGCAAAATGTTATTCCGGTCGTACACCAAACCTCGGGGTGGCGGTACCGACTGTACCTGAACCCGGTTTTTGTCAGACAGTGTGGTATATATCTCGTGCTCAACGATCTGTAACTGGTACATCCGCGCCAGCAACCCGGTCATCAGCACCAGGACGAATACCAGCATCACCATGGCCCGGCGCTGGAACAGCCGGCGCTCCGCTGCGGTATTTTTCAGTTCGCCCCAGACCATGTCTGTTCCTAGGCCCGGTGGTAAGGGTGGTTACGGGTGATGGTCCAGGCCCGGTAGAGTTGCTCAGCCAAGAGGATTCTCACCAGAGGGTGGGGCAAGGTAAGAGGCGAAAGTGACCATTGCTGATCCGCCCGCTGTCGACAGGCATCCGCCAGGCCGTCGGGGCCGCCGACCAGAAAAGCGACATCCCGGCCGTCCTGTTGCCAGTTTTCCAGCTGTGAGGCGAGTTTTTCCGTTGACCAGGGGCGCCCACCCACCTCCAGAGCCACCACGCGGTCACGGGTGCCTGCCGCAGACAGGATAGCGTCGCTTTCCCGCTGCATCAGTCGGGAGATGTCGGGATTTTTGCCCCGGTGGGCCATGGGGATTTCAGTCAGTTCAAGGGGCAACTCGGGCGGCATCCGGCGAGCGTAGTCGTTGTACCCCGCACTGACCCAGTCGGGCATTTTCTGCCCCACACAGATCAGACGCAGGCGCATGACTACTCGCTGCCCGCAGCACCGAGATCCGGAGCATCACGCCAGAAGCGCTCCAGATCGTAGAACTCCCGGGTAGCAGGCATCATCACGTGAACAACCACGTCACCCAGATCAACCAGGATCCAGTCACTGCCGCCTTCACCTTCAACATTGGATGCACGTACACCCTGCTCTTTGGCCTCGATCACCACCGAATCCGCGAGGGATTTTACATGTCGGTTGGAGGTACCGGATGCCAGAACCATAAAATCGGTCACGCTGGTGCGGTCGCGAACATCAATCACACTGATGTCCTGAGCCTTGATATTTTCCAGTGCGTTAACGACCAGATCTTTCAGTTGTTCAGCCTGCATAATTACCCTGTAGTACGGGTACTGGCCGGTATGGCCACCCGATCAATGATATTCAGACGCGATTGTAGCATCAAAGACGCCTGTGAATAACTCCTATTGGCCTTCAACGGGCCGGGCACCGTAGAGCCCCCAGGCGCGGATGCTCCGGCAGACGTCATCCGGGGTGAGGTAGCGTGGCGACCGGCCCGCCGCGATACGCCGTCGAATACCAGTGGCGGAAATGTCCAGCAACGGCGGCGCCAGCTCCAGTACCAGGCCCGCCGGCCGCGAATGCAGCTCCGAAGCTGAACCCACACAGCGCTCTGCTACCAGCTGCGCTGCCTCGCTGCCCACCGGCAGTTCCGAGCCGGGGCGGCGCACCACCACGATATGGGCAAGCCCGGGGATCTCCTGCCACTCGCGCCAGCGGTCAAACGATGAGAAAGCGTCGGTACCAACCACCATCACCAGAGGACAATCCGGCCCCAGCTCGGCCCGAAGCTGGCGCAATGTATCGGCGGTGTATGAGGCTCCGCCCCGGTGCACCTCCTGCTCGTCCAGCGCCAGCGCGGGTTCGCCGGCGATGGCCTGCCGGATCATCTCCAGACGCTGCGCTGAACTGGCTCCGGTGCTACCCCGATGCGGAGGGATATGGCTGGGCACCAGATGTACCCGGCTCACCTCCAGCGCCTCGGACACTTCCAGTGCCAGCCGGAGGTGACCGTGGTGAATCGGGTCAAAGGTGCCGCCGTAGATCACATGCATGGTGTCAGGTCCGGATATGGCCGTCACCGAACACCACGTACTTCTGTGAGGTAAGCCCTTCCAGACCGACCGGCCCACGGGCATGGATCTTATCGGTGGAAATACCAATCTCAGCGCCCAGGCCATACTCGAAGCCATCGGCAAATCGGGTTGAGGCATTGACCATGACAGAACTGGAATCCACCTCCGTCAGGAACCGACGGGCACGGGTGTAGTTTTCGGTGATAATGCTGTCGGTGTGCTGGGAGCTGTAGCGATTGATATGCTCAATGGCACCATCCAGTCCGTCAACCACCTTCACCGCCAGGATTGGGGCAAGGTATTCCGCGTGCCAGTCTTCCTCGGTAGCTTCGACAATATCTCCTAGAATGGCACAGGTGCGCTGGCACCCCCGCAACTCCACGGTTTTGCTTCGGAACTGTTCCGCCAGCAGCGGCAACAAGTCCTCCGCCACCTCGTCATCAACCAGCAGGGTTTCCATGGTATTGCAGGTCCCGTAACGCTGGGTTTTGGCATTAACCGCTACCTGCAGCGCCTTCTCCGGGTCGGCATGGCTGTCGATGTAAACATGACACACACCATCCAGATGCTTGATTACCGGCACACGGGCGTCCCGACTGATGCGCTCGATCAGGCCCTTACCGCCGCGGGGAACAATTACATCCACGAACTGAGGCATGGTGATCAGCTCACCCACAGCGGCCCTGT
Source organism: Marinobacter sp. MBR-105 (assembly GCF_053628895.1). Lineage (NCBI taxonomy): Bacteria > Pseudomonadati > Pseudomonadota > Gammaproteobacteria > Pseudomonadales > Marinobacteraceae > Marinobacter > Marinobacter sp. MBR-105. The sequence continues at coordinate 202,082 of NZ_JBRJHG010000004.1, forward strand.
CGGTGGTGCTGACCACCTGGACTGCAGTTTCCGGCAACCCCGCCTCGCTCAGGCCCTGCTTGAGACAACGGGCAATGGCCTGGTTGGAGTGAATCGCCTCGGAGCCGCCGCGCAGAATGGTTGCGTTGCCGGATTTCAGGCACAGGCTGGCAGCCTCGACCGTGACATTGGGCCGGGACTCGTAAATGATACCGATCACCCCCAGCGGAACCCGCATCTTGCCTACCTGAATACCCGACGGGCGATACGTCATATCAGTAATCACACCCACAGGGTCCGGCAGCGCAGCCACCTGTCGCAAGCCCTCAATCATGGCATCGATGCGCTGAGAGGTAAGTTCCAGGCGGTCCAGCATGGCACTATCGAGTCCATTTTCCCGGCCACGCTCCAGATCCTTGCTGTTAGCCGTGGCAAGCTCGGATCTGGCGGCGTCCAGGGCGGCGGCGGTGGCCAGAAGTGCCTGATTCCGCACGGCAGTGGAGGACCGGGCGACTTCCCGGGAAGCGGCCCTGGCCTGCTGGCCGAGCTCCGTCATGTAGGCTGCTACATCCATTGATTTACCCTTAATTCTGCAAGCTGATTCCAAAACGGGAGGGTTACTTTACCTTTCCCGTTTCAAGTCCGCACCCCAAACGACTATTATAGCGCTGCACAGGTTCAAATGGATGCGCCAGCAAAGGACAGACTCAATGCCCCAAACCGCCGAAAAATTTCTTCCCGGCAAGTTTTCCCGCAGCGGGTTTATTGCCTTTGGCCTGACCACCGGGCTCTGTCTGTTCATGGGGGAACTGCTGGCGGCAGTAGCAGCTGCAGCTGCGGCTGGCCTTTGCCTTGCGGGCACCCATCAGGGCAAAACACATCAAAATGCCCCCTGGCCACAATTACGGGCATTCTTTCTGACAGCCCTGGTTCTGGCGCTGGTATCGGCCATCTGGCTGGGCCCCTGGCCACTCAGCCACTGGCTCTATGCCCTACCGCTGGTACTGTTTGCCATGGCGCCGGTCTATCTGGCCGCCATTGTTACTGTTATCTTCATTTTCCTGGTGCTGGCCGGCACCCAGTGGGCGATAGCCCTCCCGGACAGGCACCAGATGATGACTGCACTGGTACTGACCACGCTCCTAGGAGCCATTCTGGTGTTCATGCGCGAGTACAAATCCCGGCAGCTTGCGCCCCTGCGCCGTACCGATGAGCTTACCCAGGCAGCCAGCCGGGAATACCTGTCAGCCGACCTGCACAAGGAAATACAACGCAGCGAGCGGGAAGGCACCAACATGTCGGTGATGATGATCGGGCTGGATACTCACCTGAGCGACGTCGATCCGGACGAAGACATTCGTGCGATTCTGCCACGCATCGGCCGCTACCTGCACTCCCAGCTTCGGGATTTCGATACGTACTACCGGGTGGCCGACCTTCAGTTTCTGGTGATTCTCCCCGGCGCCAATACTGCCGAGGCTGCCCGAACAGCAGAACAGGTTCGCCGCGGCCTGTGCACGCTGATGGATTCGCACGGCCTGAAGCTTACGGTCAGTACCGGCGTGGCCGGGCTCAACATCGGCGACGATGCCGACAGCCTGCAACAGAGCGTTGCCAACGCCCTGCGACGGGCCCAACAGCAGGGCGGAAACCGAACCCAGACATACAGTAACCCGGTGCCTCCAGAGGCCAGCTGGCCGGCTGAACCTTCCGACCGGGAGGCAGCGCAATGACCGAGACCCGACTCCGAACCTGGACCCACGCCTTTGGCTACGGCCTGGCGGCGCTGTTCACCGCCGCGCTGGCACTGCAGAACCTGCGTTACGGCTTTTACCAGCTGTTCTATCTGGCCCTGGCCATGACCGCCTTACTGGTTGCCGGCCTGGTCTACACCTGGCTATGCCGTCGCCAGCAGCTTTCCGCACCCGGCCACCTGGTCATTCTCGCCGGCCTTAACAGTGGCCTGGTTGCAGCGGTACTGACAATGGATGCCCCGGGCATCAGCCACTGGGCCATGCCTTTGCTTTCGCTGAACCTGCTGATTCTGCCCCTGCGGCATGGGCTAATGCTCTCAGCGATGCTACTGGTTCCGGTGCTGGTTGTCGCCTGGCTGTCGACACCCATAGACACAGCCCTGATGACGACAGCCGGCCTTATAGCACTTCTGGCAGTGACCGCCCTGTATATCTGGCACTATGACCACATGGCGCAATCGGCCCAGGATCTTGCCATTACCGACCCCGCCACCGGAGCCCATAACGCGCGCTTTCTGGATGAGACACTGCAGAAGGAAATCAGTCGTGCCATTGCCACCGGCCACCCATTGTCGGTGATCAGCCTGAACATCGACCATGCCGACGAAATTCGCGACCTGCACGGTAAGGCCGGCCTGCAAACGCTGCTGCGCGACGTCACAGGCACCCTGTTTGAAATCATCCGGGCCGGGGATTCGCTCTACAGTATCAACGGATCGGAGTTCTTCCTGATCCTGCCGTTTACGCCGGAGGAAGGGGTACGGGTCATTGCAGAGCGCATTCGCAGAATGCTCAGCGAACATGACTGGGCCCAGGTTGGCAAGATCTCGGTCAGCCTCGGCTGCACCACCCGGGGCAACGGCGACACCAGCACCCATTCATTGCGTGACCGCGCCGTCACCGCCATGCTCGAAGCCAGGAAGCGAGGAGCGCATTCTGCCTGGTTCAGCCCGGGAGAGCCCGTCAAGGCATGACCGCGACCTGGCTCACTGACGTTACTTCCTGGGTAGCCGCCAATCCGGGCTGGCTGATTGCCGCCCTGTTCCTGACCGCGCTGATAGAATCGCTGGCGGTTGCCGGCATTATCATACCTGGAGTGGCTTTATTGTTCGCATTTGCCGCGCTTGCCGGCAAGAGCGGCCTGCCCTTGTCCGACGCCCTGCTGTGGGCCGGCCTTGGTGCCGTGGCAGGGGATGCGATCAGCTTCGCCATCGGCCGACTGCTCAAGGGGCGCCTGGATACCGTCTGGCCATTCAGTCGATACCCGGGGCTCATTGCCCGCGGAGAGCGCTTTTTTCGCGCCCACGGGGGAAAGAGCGTGGTCATCGGCCGTTTTGTTGGGCCGATACGCCCGGTCATTCCCCTGATTGCCGGTGCGCTGACCATGTCCTGGCAGCGTTTTCTCACCTTCAATCTGCTATCAGCCACGGGCTGGGCCCTGGTGTATATCCTGCCGGGATTTTTCGTAGGCTCGGCTATGGGCAGCGAGATCAAACCCCCACCCCATTTCTATCTGGTACTTGCGATCAGTGGTGCGGCGCTGGTGGTTGTCTATCTGATTGTTTTGCGGATTCGGCTCGGCGTTGGTGAAGGGAGCTGGCTCTATCAATGGCTGGAATCCCGGATGAGTCAATACGACGCAACACACCGGTTCTGGCGTCTGTACAGCAGCGAGCGGCCGGCTCAGCAGGGGGAATTTCCTCTGCCCTCTCTGCTAATGACGGCCTCCTCGCTCGCATTGTTTCTTGGGCTCGCGCAATTGGTCGGAGTCAGTGATGAGCTGGCCTCTATGAACCAGCAAGTGCTGCAGTGGTTCAGCGCTCTGCGCCAACCCCTGCTGGATTTTCCCATGGTAGCACTCACTTTGCTGGGCGATCCCCCGGTCCTGTTCGCTGCCGCCGTGATTGCCGTTTTGTTGCTGGCGTTCCGGGGCTACTACGCAGCCGCCATTCATATTGCCAGTGCCGCAGCCATCACCGGGATCAGCGTTTGGCTGCTGAAAGCGGGCATCGGCATCAGCCGGCCAGATCAGGTGCTCTCGGCACCAAGCTCCGGCGCGTTCCCCAGCGGGCATACGGCCGGTATGACCGTTCTGGTTACCCTGGCCGCCAGCTTCGTCGCCGGCGAAAACCGCAAACACCAGCGCTGGCAACATTACCTGTTTCTGTCACTACCCTTGCTACCGGTAGCGCTGAGCCGACTGTATCTCGGCGTGCACTGGTTCACGGATGTGCTTGGAGGCCTGTTTCTGGGGCTCGCGATCACCGGTGCGACACGGGCCAGTTACAGCCGATACGACAGGGTGGCGCTGAGCCCGGACAGCTTGACCTGGGCCGCTGGTATCGGCTGGCTGGTTTTCGTGGCCATGTACATGATGGGTAACTGGGAAACAGCCGTGGTGAGTTACGCACCCCAGCTATAATTGTCAGCCGCCCTGCTCCAGCGCTTCCAGCAACTGCTGCAGTCGGTCAAGCCGTTCAAGCGGATCCTGCAATTCCGCCAGCCGCTGTTTTTCCTGCTTATCCAGCGGCAGCAATTCGGTCAGCCTCCAGCCAATATGGCGGGCATCGTCGTAATCCACGTCCATCTCCAGATCCTTGACCACCGGATGCCGGAACAGCGCGCGCAAGACCGAGGGCAACTCGTGGTAACGTTCCGGCACATCGCTCTCAGCCTCGGCAATCAGGCACTCCACATCGCCGACATTGAGGCCATCCTCCTGCTGCCAGCTGCGGACGACGGAAACCTTGCAATCACCCTCAACCGTGATGCCCAGCAGACCATTATCCAGTTGCTGGAAATCGATGATCCGGACATAGGTGCCAATGTCGTAGAACGAAGCCCGGGCTTCGGTCTCGCCGCCTTCCCGCAACAAAACCACCACAAAGCCGCGGTCCTCCTTCAGACAACGGGTAAGCATGTCGATATAGCGGGGCTCAAACAGCTGCAGGGGGATACGCCCCCCGGGCAGGATAATTGAATTTAATGGAAACAGCGGTACGTTCATAAGTTTGTCAGTCACTACCGGCCAGGCTCCTGCTGCGGCTTGGTTTATCGAATAGAAAGAAGTTTCTGCACTTCGTCCACCCGTTCCCGGGCCTCACTCAGCAGTTGCAGGCTTCTGGAAGCATTCAATTCCAGCTCGCCCAGCCGGCGCCATGCCGGCACCTGATCAAAGGCTGGAAGCCCCTCATTCTGGCTGGAGCCAATCATCGAATGCAGTTGGGCAACAATCACCACATCAACCAGTTGGGGCGCAGTTTCCCGGCACTCATGATGCCAGTCTTCCGCATGACGCACCGCCTCCACGAAGGCTTTCGGGAACGCCCAGTTCTCAAGTACCGCACACCCGACATCGGCGCGGAGTTCGTCGATGGCATGGTGCAGGTTTCTGTCATCGGCGAACAGATTGACGTGGTGCTCGGCCTGCACCAGTACAGGAACCACCCCGATATCATGCAGCAACCCCGCCAGTAAGGCTTCCTCAGGATCAATGCGTGTGGCGTGGTCCGCCAGCACCCAGCACAGCGCCGCCACCTCCCGGGAATGGCGCCATAGCTGCTCCATTTCTTTCTGCAATGGCGCCCGACGGGTCTTGAACACCTCGCGCATGGCGAACACCGTCACTAATTGCCGGGTGGTTCGCATGCCCAGACGAACCACGGCCTCACGCACATTGCGGACATCGCTGAAACCGCGATAGAGCGGACTGTTGCAGGAACGTACCAGCTTGGCCGCCATGGCCGGGTCTGCCGACACCGCAGAAGCGACCTCGGTGGCCGACGAGTCCTCCCGGTCCACCACCCGCCGGACTTTCCAGGCCACATCCGGCACACTCGGCAGCTGGACCTGATTGGACCGCAGCTCAGAGTAGAACTCCATCAACAGATGGTGCTCTTCGCTCTGGTCTTCGTCGTGATCGGACGAGTCCATTTCCACCTGGGAAATGGGCGCCGCCCTCAGCATCTGGTTCAGCACTTCCTGCTCGATCACCAGAAACTCGCAGGGTTTGACCGCAGTAACGTCATACATCCGGGGCTGCAGACGGGCTACTGGATTGAGAGCTTTGTCGGTCTCAGCCTCAATGGTCGACTTACGACCATCAACCGATTGCAGCTCCACGGCGCCGGAAATCAGAAAATAATCCAGACCATCCCGAACGCCCCGTTCCATGACCCTCTGCCCTGGTCCGTGGGTTCTGCGCTCAGCCCGGCTGGCCAACAACACAAGCTGATCGTCCGTCAGACGGCCCAAAGGCTGAAAACTTTTAAGACGACGTAATGGCAGGCTTTCCTGGCCACCCATAGGCAGACTCCCCTGAACTGCTGGATAAAAAACGGGCATCACATGTTACGTATTGTAATCACCACTCGGGAAAACAGCCATGCGAGCGGCGTCGAATCTGTTATCCTCTGGTCTTTCACTTTATCCGATAACCTAGGGAGAGAACCGCCTACCATGCCCCAGTATCGTTCCCACACTTCTACCGCCGGCCGCAATATGGCCGGTGCCCGCGCCCTTTGGCGTGCCACCGGCATGAAGAACGAGGACTTCGGCAAACCCATCATCGCCGTTGCCAACTCCTTTACCCAGTTTGTGCCCGGGCACGTTCACCTGAAAGACCTGGGCCAGCTGGTTTGCCGCGAGATCGAAGCGGCCGGCGGTGTTGCCAAAGAGTTCAACACCATTGCTGTGGATGATGGTATCGCCATGGGGCACGATGGCATGCTTTACTCCCTGCCGTCGCGGGAAATCATCGCCGACTCGGTGGAATACATGGTCAACGCCCACTGCGCCGATGCGCTGGTGTGCATCTCCAATTGCGACAAGATTACCCCGGGTATGCTAATGGCCGCCATGCGCCTGAACATTCCCACCATTTTTGTTTCCGGCGGCCCGATGGAAGCCGGAAAAACCAAGCTATCTGAACACAAGCTCGACCTGGTGGATGCCATGGTCATCGCCGCCGATCCAACGGCGACCGATGAGATGGTCGAGGAATACGAACGCAGCGCTTGCCCCACGTGCGGTTCCTGCTCCGGCATGTTCACCGCCAATTCCATGAACTGCCTGACCGAAGCCATCGGCCTGGCCCTGCCCGGTAACGGCTCTATGCTGGCCACCCACGCCGACCGGGAACAGCTGTTCCTGAAAGCCGGTCGCCAGATTGTGGAGAATGCCAGACGCTATTACGAGCAGAACGATGCCAGCGTTCTGCCGCGCAGCATCGCCTCCGTGGAAGCATTCGAGAACGCCATGACCATGGACATTGCCATGGGCGGCTCCACCAACACCATCCTGCACCTGTTGGCGGCGGCCCAGGAAGGCGGTGTTGAATTCTCCATGGCCGACATCGATCGCTTGTCCCGCAAGGTCCCTCAGCTTTGCAAAGTCGCCCCCAACTCTCCCAAGTACCACATGGAAGACGTGCACCGCGCCGGCGGCATCATGGGTATTCTGGGTGAACTGGAACGCGGCGGCCTGATCAATGTCGACCTGCCCACGACCCACAGCAAAACTATGCGCGAAGCCCTGGAAACCTGGGACATCATGCGCTCACCAACACCCGAAGTGATCGAATTCTACAAAGCTGGCCCCGCTGGTATTCCGACTCAGACGGCATTCAGCCAGAGCACCCGCTGGCCAAGCCTCGACGGTGACCGTGAAGACGGCTGCATTCGCTCCGTGGAACACGCTTATTCTTCAGAAGGCGGTCTGGCCGTACTGTATGGCAATATCGCCCAGGATGGCTGCGTAGTGAAAACCGCAGGCGTTGATGAAAGCATCTACGTCTTCGAGGGCAAGGCCAGGGTCTTCGAAAGCCAGGATTCCGCCGTGGCCGGCATTCTGGGTGACGAGGTCAAGGCCGGTGATGTGATGATCATTCGCTACGAAGGGCCCAAAGGCGGTCCAGGAATGCAGGAAATGCTCTACCCGACCAGCTACCTGAAATCCAAGGGGCTGGGCAAGGACTGTGCACTGCTGACTGACGGCCGGTTCTCCGGCGGCACGTCAGGGCTCTCCATCGGCCATGCTTCGCCGGAAGCTGCTGCCGGTGGCGCGATTGGTCTGATTGAGGATGGCGATACCATTTTGATCGACATCCCCAACCGATCTATCAATGTTCAGGTCAGTAAGGAAGAACTGGCACAGCGACGGGAAGCACGCGACGCCAGGGGCTGGAAACCGGAGCTACCGAGAGACCGGAAGGTATCCGCCGCCCTCAAAGCCTACGCATTGCTGGCCACCAGTGCCGATAAAGGTGCGGTTCGGGATTTGAGCAAGCTGGACTGAGTCTGGACCACAAAAAAGCCCGCTAGGTATTTTCCTGGCGGGCTTTTTTTATCCGGGGCCTGGCGTTTACCAGAGCGACCAGCCACCATCTTCGTCTTCTTCGATGGTGTCATCGGCAGAAGACTCGGTCTCAGCCGGAGCCGATTCCGCGGGTGCCGCCTGCGCAGTTGCGGCCGGTGCAGACTGGCCTGCATCAGCGGCCGCCTGCTGCACGGTGATCAACCCCAGAGCCCGCTCGGTTTCCTCGTTCAGGATACCGGTTGCCTCAAGGCCGTTGTCCTTCTGGAAGCGGGTCAGTTCCGCCCGGGTTTTGTCATCCATGCTCGGGCTGACATTGGTGATGTCGTAACCGGCACCATAAAGCGCGTGCTTGAGCGCGACCACTTCATTGGCCTGGGCAACGGGTGCCAGACCCAGCAGGGCGACCGTTCCGACCGCCAGCGCAGTCCTGCCGATGTGACGGGTGACTGTTTTCATGGTTCTCACCTGATCTACTCCTGGATATCTCTGTGACATCTGCTGTTCTGTTTTTATAGTGTGGCGCCTTCCTCTACGTATCAGCGCTTCCTAGACCATAACATAATTTAATCTTCGCGGGCCGGACCATTCTCGGGATTTGCCGGATCGGCATAGTGATACTGGCCAAATTCACGGATAAAAATGCCCCAGAATGCCATGAAAAGCGCCGCCACCAGCGGCCCCATGACAAAACCATTGATGCCGAACATAACAATGCCGCCCAGGGTGGACAAAAGCACGAGATAGTCCGGCATTTTGGTGTCCCGCCCTACCAGCACAGGCCGGAGCAGGTTATCCGCCAGACCAATCACCACTACCCCATAGGCGGTCAGAATGATGGCCGGCACAATGTCCCCCACGGCAGCCAGATAGATAGCCGCCGGCACCCAGACAATCGCAGCCCCGACGGCTGGCAGCAATGAGACGATGGCCATGACCACCCCCCACAGCAAGGCTCCGGTAATGCCCAGTATCCAGAAAATCATGCCACCGAGCGCTCCCTGAATGATGGCGATCAGCAGGTTACCCTTGACCGTGGCACGGGTGACTTCCGCGAATTTGGCAAACAACAGACGCTCACGCTCATCACCCAGCGGCAAGGCGCGAATCATCAGCTCTATCAGTTTCTGGCCATCACGGATCAGGAAAAAGGCCAGGTAAACCATCAGAGCCAGCCCCAGAAAGAACTGAAAGGTGTTCTGCCCGATGCCCAGGGCCTGCTTGGCCAGAAACTGGCTCCCCCCAAGAAAGGCATTAACGGCGCGGTCCCTCAGATCCGCAAAGTTGATGTCAAACTGGGCCAGAAAGGCCTGGATGGCAGGAAACGACTGGTTAACCTGATCAATGTATTCCCCCGGCCGGATCTCTCCGGCCTGGATCTTCTGGTAGATCCCCATTCCTTCCGCAATCAGCGCCGCGCCCAGTACCAGGACCGGAATCACCACGATCACCATGCACACGAACAGCGTGATCAGCGCGTTCAATGTCGGCCGGTCGCCAAGTCTGCGTACCAGCAACTGCTGCACCGGATGGAAAATAAGAGCAATGGCCACCGCCCAGAAGATCGGGCCAAAGAACGGCTTCATCAACAGAATGAACGCAAGCGACACACCGAGCAGCATCGCCAGAAAAGTCCGTGTTTCAAGTTTTGCGTACATAGTTAAACAATTCCTGTCCAGAACATGCCCATCGGGGCCGATAGGGAAAGCAGACTACCACGATAGCGTGGCCAATGTAGCGGGGTTCGCGTTATAGTGGTTGGTTATCGATCAGCCAACAATACAGGTTATGTGGTTGGAAGCAGACAACTTTACCGTGGAGAGCGCGCTCGAGGCCGCACTGGAATTGCAGAAGGTGCTGGCAGCCCGTACCCATCGTCGCAAGGTGATGGGCCAGGAGGTACTCGTGCCCGGCCAGTTGGGCGAGGCCCTGCACCTGCCCAGAACCATCAGCCGCCTGAGTGGCAAGCAGCAACGGTTGCGAGATCGTGGCCTGGAGGATTTCCAGGAGCTCTGGCCCACGCTGTCTGAATACACTCGCCAACGGGTTCTGGACGGACTCGGCTGGTACGACCCCAAGCAACTCGACTGGGACGACAAGCGCTCCAATCGCCGGCCATTGGTCGATCCTGACGCCTGATACGTATAAATGCGGAAGCCGAAGTGTGGGTCTCAGGCCCGGGCAGACTTTGAAATGTCACACTTCGCCCTTACTGTGAACTGATCAGGAGGATAACTATGACAGACAACAACCATTACACTGCCATCCTGGCCCAGGGGAGCGCCGTGCCCACCCTGTTGTGCGGGCATTGCCATTCCATTCTCTCTCGTGCCAGAATTTTCCGTAACCAGGGCGACGCCCATCAGGCCATTGAGTGCAACACCATCGGTCTGTGCTCCGCGGACGACTGCGGCGCGGTGAACTGCTGCGACGAGGCTCTGGCCCAGGTGGAAAACCCAGAACGCCTGTTTGACATCGCATCCTGATTCAAACCGGCAACGCTCTGTTACGCAACTCAAACACACAAAATTCCCATCTGATTTATCCTGACCTTCGACGATTGTCGTACCGATAATCACGCAACCACTCAGTCAGGACAGTCGATGGCATGCGTATTCTGAGAACCGACGAAGCCCGCTTCGCAGGCCTCCCGGATTACCCCTTTTCAGCACACTACCTGGATGTCGAGCCAGGCCTGCGGATGCACTATGTAGACGAAGGCCCTGCCCACGCGGCCCCAGTGGTAATGCTTCACGGGGAGCCATCCTGGTCCTATCTCTACCGGCACATGATTCCGCTTGTCGCCGAAGCGGGCCACCGGGTTCTGGCGCCGGATCTGATTGGTTTTGGCAAGTCAGACAAACCCGCCGATGTCAGCAACTACAGTTATGACAGCCACATGAACTGGCTGACCCACTGGCTTGAAACACTGGACCTGACCAACGTCACACTGGTGTGTCAGAACTGGGGCTCACTGTTGGGATTAAGGCTGGCGGCAGAGCATCATCGCCGGTTCAGCCGGATCATTGTCGGCAACGGCATGCTGCCAACGGGGGACAACCGGGTACCGGTCGTGTTCAGACTCTGGAAGGCGTTTGCCAGCCATAGCCCCTGGTTTCCGATAGGCCGGATCGTCCAGCTTGGTACCGAACGGTCCCTCAGCCCGGCCGAAATAGCCGCCTACGAGGCGCCCTTCCCGACACCGGATTACAAAGCCGGTGCCCGGGCGTTCCCGGCCCTGGTGCCAACCTCGCCCAACGACCCGGCCAGCGCCGCCAACCGGGAAGCCTGGCGCGTGCTGGAGAAATGGCGCAAACCGTTTATCACCTGCTTCAGCAGTGGCGACCCGATTACCCGGGGTGGCGACCGTTACATGCAGCGGCGAATCCCCGGGGCCTTCGGCCAGCCCCATATCACACTCAACGGCGGACACTTCCTGCAGGAAGATTCCCCCCGACAGTTTGCCCGGGTCATTCTGGACGCGCTCAAAGCCGAGATGGCGGCCTGATAGCCAGGCCCGCCTCACTCAGCCGAATACCGTAACCGTTTGCCGGCTCAGGGCCACCAGTTCACCGGCCGGAGTCCAGATGCCGGCATGGGTATGACCATATCCGGCACCGGCCTGGTCGATGGTTGCGCGATATAGCAGCCAGTCATCCGGCTTCATGACCGGCCTGGGATGGACGATCTCCAGCGCCCAGCTCAGGGAACTGGCTGGCGCCGGCCCTTTGAGATGCGGCAACAGCGCCGGTGGCCAGGCATCAACCAGAGCAACAATGTGGGCGTCGGTCATAGTCTCCGGGGCTTCCCGGAACTTCATCCAGCCCCCCATTTCGCGCCCGCCCTTACCGGAGAATGGCATATGGCCAAACGCCCAGCGCATTTCGATATGACGGGTAAACTCCGGCGTCACTTTCGGGATATACGGAAGTGACTGACATTGCTCTACCGGCACCGCTTCCGGCGCCGATGTCGGCGCCACTCGGACAGCAGACTCACGGTCTCCCCCGAAACTGGCCAGACAGACAAGGCGGGGCTCGCCATTCTGAAGGATCCGTCCCTGGACCTGGGATACTGCCTTGCCTTCACGCAGGACTTCGGCCTCAACACGGGCCGGCACATCCGGCTCTACGGGGCCGACAAAAGACACCTGAAGAGCCCGCATGGCGCGATCATCCGCCACTTTTGATGCCATCACCTCAAACACCAGGGCCGCGACCAGGCCGCCGAACGTGGCACGTCCCTGGCCCCAGTCTGACGGTATCACCACTTCGCAGTTATTCCGGACATCACCGAGAAGGTCATCGAACGTCATTTGTTTTAGATCCTGTTCATTAGCCTGCAAACCGGTAAGACTGCACCACTTGTCGAAGCCTGACAATAGGCCGGCCCCGGCAACTACCTATCGATTGCCTGGCAATAGTCGTATAAAAACCACCCCAAACAGACTATAATGCGCCAAAATCATGCATTGCCTTTGCAGTGCGATACCCTCCGAATACCGAGTACATTCATGTCAGAATTGTCTTTTGCCGAACTGGGGCTGGATCCAGCAGTACTGGAAGCCGTCTCCGCCGTTGGCTATGAAACCCCGTCGCCCATCCAGGCGCAATCCATCCCTGCTCTGCTGGCCGGCAACCACCTGTTGGGCGTCGCCCAGACAGGCACCGGCAAGACCGCAGCCTTCGCCCTGCCATTGCTGAGCCGGATTGATGCTAACGTGGCCGAGCCACAGATTCTGGTGCTGGCCCCTACCCGGGAGCTGGCGATTCAGGTCGCGGAAGCGTTCACCACCTACGCCAGCAAGTTCCGCAATTTTCATGTTCTGCCAATTTACGGTGGCCAGGATTTCTCACCACAGATTCGCGGCCTCAAGCGTGGCGCCCAGGTTATTGTGGGCACACCTGGCCGCATGCTCGACCATCTGCGCAAGGGCACCCTGAAGCTGGACGGCCTGAAGGCACTGGTACTGGACGAAGCCGACGAAATGCTGCGCATGGGCTTCATTGATGACGTGGAAGCCATCCTGGCGAAGACGCCGGACACCTGCCAGCGCGCGCTCTTCTCGGCCACCATGCCGCCACAGATCAAGAAAGTGGCCCAGACTTACCTGAAAAACGCTACCGAAGTAAGAATCGAGAGCGAAACCCGCACGGTTGAACGCATCGCTCAGTTTGTGCTGCCGGTCTACGCCGAGCGCAAGCTGGATGCGCTGACCCGCATTCTGGAAGTTGAGCCTTTTGACGCCTCGATCATTTTCGTGCGCACCAAGGCCGAAACCACCATGCTGGCAGAAAAACTGTCCGCACGCGGCCACGCTGTGGCGCCCCTGAGCGGCGACCTGAACCAACGCCAACGCGAACAGACCGTTGAAGACCTCAAGCGTGGCAAGAAAGACATCATCATTGCCACCGACGTCGCCGCCCGTGGTCTGGACGTGCCCCGGATTACTCACGTTATCAACTACGACGTGCCCTACGACACCGAGGCGTACATCCACCGGGTTGGCCGTACTGGCCGTGCCGGCCGTACCGGCAAGGCTATCCTGCTGGTGACTCCGCGTGAGCGCAGCTGGCTGCGCACTCTGGAGCGGGCCACCAACTCCCCGATGGAACCTTACCAGTTGCCGTCACCTGCCGCCCTGCAGAAAATGCGGGTAGAGCAGTTTGAGGCGCAACTGCTGGGCTTCACCGACGATCCTCGCGCTGCCAAGGCCATCGCCCTGCTGGATGAGATCGCCGAGCGTAACGATATGGACATGGCCGCCATCGCCGGCGCCATGGCTTGCCTGCTGGAAGCTTCCCAGCCAGACTCTCTGCCGCTGGAACAGCCGGAAGCACTGCCGGAGATTTCCGCCGCGCCCCGCCGGGACCGTAAAGGCCCGCCACCAGGCAAAGGCGGTTTCCGCAAAGGCGGCCCTGGCAAGAAGTTCAGCAAGGATGGCAAACCCGGCTTCCGCAAGAGCGGGCCGAAAGGTGGCAAGCCCGCCGGCAAGGGCGGCAAACCTGCAGGAAAAGGCCCCAAGCGCGCGCCGCGCTGAGGCCTGATTGGCTAGCCGGTCATTCTGACCGGCTACGCTGGTAGACGACAAAGCTGTAGTCGTAAGGATTGTTGTCAGACGCAGAAAAATCTTCGCGCCCGATCTCTTCCCACTCGTCCCAGTTCACTTCCGGAAAGAAGGCATCTCCGTCCACCTCTGCGTGCACCTGGGTGATGTATATCCGGTCAACCATTGGCAGCGCTTCGGCATAGATCTGGCCTCCGCCAATAATCATCACTTCATCACCACCTTCCAGCTCCGCCTGGGCTTCGGCTTTCACCAACGCTTCGTTCAGCGACGCTGCGGCAACGGTTCCGGCTGGCGCCTGCCATTCCGGATTTCTGGAAATCACCACGTTCATCCGCCCGGGCAAAGGCCGGCCGATGGAGTCCCAGGTCTTTCTACCCATGATAATGGGCTTGCCCATGGTGGCCTGCTTGAAGTAGCGCAGATCACCTGGCAGATACCAGGGCAGCTTGTTATTCCGGCCGATCACCCGGTTTCGGGCCATAGCTACGATGAGGGCCTTGCGCATAACGGGTTCCTTGCTCAAATTGCTATAGGGGCTTTGATCACGGGGGACGGGTCGTAACCTTCGAACTCGAAATCTTCCAGCTCGTAGCCAAAGATGGATTCCGGTTTACGTTTGATGACCAGCTTCGGCAACGCACGGGGCTCACGCCGGAGCTGTTCGAATACGATGTCGTCCGTCAGGTGATTCCGGTACAAGTGGCAATCACCAAACGTGTGCACAAACTCCCCCACATCCAGATCACACTGCTGCGCAATCATATGGGTCAGCAAGGCATAGGACGCAATATTGAAGGGCACCCCCAGGAACAGGTCGGCGCTGCGCTGATAGAGCTGGCAAGACAACTTGCCGTCGGCGACATAGAACTGAAACAGACAGTGGCAAGGCGCCAGGGCCATACGCCCCTCCCGCACGTTATCCTGCGGACTGATGGACTCGTCCGGCAGCTCGGCCGGATTCCAGGCGGAGACGATCAGGCGCCGGGAGTTGGGCTTGGTGCGAATCTGCTCGATCACCTCGCTGATCTGGTCAATCACGCGGCCGTCGTGGCATTGCCAGCTGCGCCACTGCTTGCCGTAGATCGGACCGAGATCGCCGTTTTCCAGTGCCCACTCATTCCAGATGCTGACTTTGCGTTCTGTCAGCCAGGTGTTGTCGGTGGAACCCTTGAGGAACCACAATAGTTCATAAATGATGCTGCGCAGGTGGACCTTCTTGGTCGTCACCAGCGGGAAACCGTCCTGCAGATTGAAACGCATCTGGCGGCCGAACACCGAGCGGGTGCCCACGCCGGTGCGATCACCTTTGTCGAATCCGTTATCGACGACATCCTGCATCAGATCGAGATAGGCTTTCATTGGACGTTTCTCCGATAAGCAAGGAACATCAGGGCGGCGCCGGCGGCAATCATCGGTGCAGAGAGCACCTGCCCCATCGTCAGCCAGTCAAAGGCCAGGTAACCCAACTGTGGATCTGGCTGGCGAACGAACTCCACCAGGAAACGGAAGATGCCATAGCACACCAGAAACAGGCCGGACACTGCCATTTTCGGGCGGGGCCTTGAGGAGAACCACCAGAGAATCACGAACAGGAGTACGCCTTCCAGCGCGAACTGATATAACTGCGACGGGTGCCTGGCAAGGCTGTCTGGCGCCTGCGGAAAGACCATGCCCCAGGCTACGTCTGTCGGTTTTCCCCAGAGTTCGCCGTTTATGAAATTTCCGATTCGCCCGGCACCCAGCCCAACCGGAACCAAGGGCGCGACAAAATCGGCAATTTTCCAGAACCCGGCTCCGGTTTTTCGGCCATACCACCACATGGCCAGCATTACCCCCAGCAACCCGCCATGGAAAGACATACCGCCTTCCCAGACCCGGAGCAACCAGAGCGGGTCCGCTATAAAGGCATCGAAGTTGTAAAACACTACATAGCCAAAGCGGCCACCGAGGATCACACCCAGGGCCATATAGAACAGCAGATCACCCACCTGCTCTTCCTGCAGTGGCGACCAGGGCTTGCGGGACCGAAGACGGCCCAGCCACCAGCCGGCGGCAAACCCGACCAGATAGGTCAGGCCATACCAGTGGATTTTCAACGGCCCAAGGGCGATCGCCACCGGGTCAAACTGTGGATGTTGCAGCATGAATGCTCTCTCAGCTCAGAAGAAACCGTAAACCAACCAGAACCAGCATAATGGCAAAGATGCGCTTGAGCAGACGCCCATCCAGACGATGGGCCAGCCCGGCGCCGATTCGTGCAAAGAACACACTGGTGGCAACCACACCCACCAACGCCGGCAGGTAGATAAAACCAAGACTCAGCTCGGGCAGATGGGGATCCTGCCAGCCGGTCCAGATATTGGCCAGGGCGCCCGCAATTGCAATCGGGAAGCCGCAGGCCGCCGAAGTCGCCACCGCCTGCTGCATTTTGACGTTGCACCAGCTTAAATAGGGCACGGTCAGGGTGCCGCCACCAATACCGAAGATAGCCGACGCCCAGCCAATGATGCCGCCGGCAGCACCCAGCCCGGTGGTGCCCGGAACGTCCCGCCCCGGCTTCGGATTGACCTCGAGGATCATCTTCAGTGCCACCAGAATGACAAACACCCCGATAATGGTTTCCAGCACCGGGCCGCTCAGCATGGCCGCGGTCCAGGCACCAAGCACGGCACCGACCACAATACCAACGGTCATGGGGCGAAACAGATCCCAGCGCACCGCGCCATGCTGGTGGTGGGTGCGGATGGAACTGATGGAGGTGAACACAATGGTGGCCAACGACGTACCCACCGCAAGATGGGCGGCAATCTCCGGGCTGATGCCCTGTAGCCCGAAACTGAAGATCAGCACGGGCACAATCACCAGTCCGCCACCAATGCCAAACAGACCGGCCATGGTGCCCGCCAGTGCGCCCAATAAAAGATACAGTATGATGATGCCTATCATGCTCATGGTTACAGACCACCCCGGCTCAGATCAGGCTGGTATGATACGCAGGAATGCCAGCAACTTCAGCCCACGCATCCAAGGAATTCCGTTCACCCATGTGCCTAATTGCTTTTGCCATCGGCCAGAACCCCCGCTTTCCCCTGGTGGTTGCTGCCAACCGGGATGAATTCTTCCGCCGTCCCACGGCCGCCATGGACTGGTGGCAGGCCGACAGCGGTCAGCATCTGCTGGCCGGGAGAGACCTGGCTTCTGGCGGCACCTGGCTGGCCATCAGCGCGAACGGTCAGGTTGCCGCTGTCACCAATGTGCGGGAGGGTAGCCCGGAAACCGGTCGCTCCAGCCGCGGCGAGCTGCCCGTTCGTGCCCTGGCTGAACCCGCCAGCGTATTGGGCGCTGCTCTGAACAGCGAACCCGATCGGTACGCCGGATTTAACCTGGTGTCTCTGACAGAACGCGGCGGCTGGTATTACAGCAACCGCGACGCGCACCCGGGGCGCCAACTCTTCCGAGGCAGCTTTGGTCTTAGCAATCATCTTTTACAGACACCCTGGCCGAAACTGCTGCGCCTGAGAAAGGCCTTTGCCACCGTGGTTGAAGCTGCGAGCCACCGTACCGAGGACTTGCACAACCAACTCCTGCCTTTGCTTCAGGACACCAGCCCGGCGCCCGACGCCATGCTTCCCGATACTGGCGTAGGCATTGAGACCGAACGATTTCTATCGTCACCGTTCATTGTCGGCAGTGACTACGGCACACGGGCCACTACCATCGTCACACTGGACGCACAGGGCGAAGTCAGGGTGACAGAACAATCCTGGGGACCCAATGCCCAGGCCCTGGAAAAACGGCAATTCAGCTGGCAGCGATAGCAAACCGACTCTGTTATAATCCGCGCAATTTCCGAAACACCCGACCGGAGGTCGCCCCATGGCCGGCGAGAACACCAGCAGCGCTTCCATAGCCGACTTTGAGAAATCCCTGAACGAACTGGAACAACTGGTTCGTGACCTGGAACAGGGCGAACTGTCCCTGGAACAATCACTGGCGGCTTTCGAGCGCGGCGTCAAGCTGACACGGGAGTGCCAGAGTGCCCTGAAATCCGCCGAACAGCGGGTCGAGCAGCTGGTGCAGAACAGTGACGGCACACTGGAAACCCGGCCTTTCTCAGCAGACGACGAGCAGTGATGGACCATCGCATCCGCCAGGCGGAGGCCTATCTGGACCAGTGCCGCCACCAGGTTGATCGGGAGCTGGACCGCTGCCTTGCCCGCAACGCCACCTCAGAACGGCTCCAGGAAACCATGCGTTACAGCGTTCTGGGCGGCGGCAAACGAGTGCGCCCGGCTCTGTGCATGGCTGCCGCCCGAGCCATGGGCAGCGACGAAAGCACGGCCCTGGCGCCAGCCTGCGCCCTGGAACTGATTCACGCCTATTCCCTGGTCCACGATGACTTACCGGCCATGGACGATGACGATCTCCGCAGGGGCCGACCGACCGCTCACATTGCCTTTGACGAAGCTTCGGCCATTCTGGCCGGAGATGCACTGCAAACACTGGCGTTTGCGTTGCTGTCCGATGCGCCGGCGTTGTCAGATCGACAACGCGTGACCATGATCTCGGAGCTGGCCCGGGCCAGCGGTCATCAAGGCATGGTTGGCGGTCAGGCCATTGATCTGGAATCCGTGGGGCAACAGCTGAGCGTGGCGCAACTGGAAACCATGCACCGGCACAAAACCGGCGCCCTGATCGAAGCCAGTGTTCGCCTGGGCGCACTAACCTCTGAAACCGTGACCGAGTGCCAGTTGAGCAACCTGACGGATTACGCCAGCGCACTGGGGCTCGCGTTTCAGGTGCAGGACGATCTTCTGGATATTGAGGGCGACACCGAGGTCATCGGAAAACGCCAGGGCTCTGATGCCGCCAGGGCAAAACCCACGTATCCGGCATTACTGGGTATCGAGGGAGCTCGCCAGCACCTGGCCCGACTCCTTGATGAAGCTCTGAGCGCACTGGAGAGCTTCGACTCGGAAGCCGACACCCTGAGGGCCATGGCTGACTACGTAGTGGCACGCAGCCACTGAACCATTTCAAGGCCAAGCATCACCATTTTGTAACAACTGGCCCGGGATGTATGAAACCGGGCCGCCTGTTCCCTTATAATGCCAGCCATAGAACCCACATTCCGATAAAGACCCGAGCTGATGCAGGACACATACATTTTCAGGGAAATCCCGTCGCAGCGACCCAATACGCCGTTGCTCGACCGGATAGACGTGCCATCCCAGCTGCGTGAACTGCCAGCTGAGGACTTGCCCCGGCTGGCCAGGGAATTGCGAGCGTTCTTGCTGTGGTCAGTGGGCCAGACCGGTGGTCATTTCGGCGCTGGCCTTGGCGTGCTCGAACTGACGGTGGCCCTGCACTACGTTTTCAATACCCCCGAAGACCGGCTGGTATGGGACGTCGGCCACCAGGCCTATCCCCACAAGATTCTGACCGGTCGCAAGGAACAAATGGGCAGCATTCGCCGTAAAGGAGGCCTGGCCGGCTTCCCGAAACGGGCAGAGAGCGAGTACGACACCTTCGGCGTAGGTCATTCGAGCACATCCATCAGCGCGGCACTGGGCATGGCAATCGCCGCCCGGATGCAGAACACCGGCCGCAAGAGCATTGCCGTTATCGGGGATGGTGCCATGACCGCGGGTATGGCCTTTGAAGCCCTGAATCATGCCGGACACCTTCATGCCGACATGCTGGTGGTGCTGAACGACAACGACATGTCGATTTCACGCAACGTCGGCGGGCTTTCCAACTATTTCGCCAAGCTGCTCTCCAGCCGTACCTACAATCAGGTGCGCGACAGCAGCAAGAAGGTGCTCAAAGGCACTCCTCACCTGATGGCCCTGGCAAAGAAAACCGAAGAGCATTTCAAGGGTATGATTGCGCCCGGCACGCTGTTTGAGGAGCTGGGGTTCAACTATATTGGCCCCATCGACGGCCACGACCTGCCCTTGCTGGTGGAAACCCTGGAGAACATCCGTGAGCTGGAAGGCCCGCAGTTCCTGCACGTGGTCACAACCAAAGGCAAAGGTTTTGCCCCTGCCGAAGCGGACCCGATTGGCTACCATGCCATCAACAAGATTGAACCGGTGCCCGCCAGCAAGCCGGAACCGGTGAAGCCGAAACCGGCCAGCCCTAAATACGCCAACGTCTTCGGGCAGTGGCTATGCGATGCCGCCGAACAGGACAGCCGGGTAGCCGGAATTACCCCCGCCATGTGCGAGGGTTCAGACCTGCTGGCCTTTTCAGAGCGTTTCCCGGATCGCTATTTTGATGTCGCCATTGCCGAGCAGCATGCGGTCACCCTGGCGGCGGGTCTGGCTTGCGATGGTGCCAAGCCGGTCGTGGCCATTTACTCAACATTTCTGCAGCGAGCCTATGACCAGTTGGTACACGATGTCGCCATCCAGAACCTGGACGTCCTGTTTGCCATTGATCGTGCGGGCCTGGTCGGCGAAGACGGCCCCACCCACGCTGGCGCCTTCGACATCAGCTATCTACGCTGCATTCCCAACATGCTGGTGATGACGCCGTCGGACGAAAACGAAACCCGACAGCTACTGCACACCGGCCTTGAATACAGCGGCCCGGCTGCCGTTCGCTACCCCCGGGGCACCGGACCTGGGGCCGAAATCCAGCAGCAACTCACCCCACTGCCCATCGGCAAGGGCCGGCGCGTACGCGACGGTAGCAGTATTGCCATCCTTAATTTCGGCACTCTGTTGGCGCCGGGACTGGAGGCAGCAGAAGCCTTGGGCGCCACGGTCGCCGACATGCGCTTCGTCAAGCCTCTGGATGAGGCCCTGGTACTGGAACTGGCGGAAACCCACGACCTGCTGGTCACCCTGGAAGAAAACGTTATTGCCGGTGGCGCGGGCAGCGCGGTGACGGAATTCCTGAATGCCCGCCAGGTTTCCATGCCGGTATTACAACTGGGACTGCCGGACGCGTTCGTTGAGCACGGTCAGCACAAGGAATTACTGCGGGACTGCGGGCTGGATGCAGACGGTATTCGTCGCAGCATTGCCCGTCGAATGGAGCAGCTCGGATACCCGACAGTGGTGGCGGCTAAATAACTCGGGAACGAAGGCGGATCAGCACTGATCCGCCAGAGATCCATCAGACCGGGTCGTCGTCCTGGTGGGTTTCCAGCCAGTGGCCCAGTTTGCTCTGTTTGGTGTTCAGGTAGTGCTCGTTGTGCGGGTTGCGGCCCACATGCAAAGGCACGCGCTCGGCAATGTTGATGCCGTAAGATTCCAGCGCCTTCACCTTGCGCGGGTTGTTGGTCATCAAGCGCAGGCTTTTGATGCCCAGGTGCTCAAGCATGTCTTTGCACATGCTGTAATCCCGGAGATCTGCGCCAAAGCCCAGACGCTCATTCGCTTCCACGGTGTCGGCGCCCTGGTCCTGCAGACGGTAGGCCCGGATCTTGTTCAGCAATCCGATACCGCGGCCTTCCTGACGCAAGTACATCAGAATACCCCGACCCTCCCGGGCGATACTGCGCAACGCTTCTTCCAGCTGATAACCACAGTCACAACGCATGCTGTACAGGGCATCGCCCGTCAGACACTCTGAGTGGGTTCGTGCCAGCAGTGGTTCTGCGCTATCAATGTCCCCCAACGTCAGCGCCACATGCTCCTTCCCGGTGTCCGGCTCCTCAAAGCCGTGCATATCAAACACACCAAAGGGGGTGGGCAAACGGCAGGTTTCAATGTAACGAACAGCCACTGTGTTTCCTCGTGGTTCGGACAAATTGGGCGGGCATTCTATCATGCGGCTGCTTGCCTGGCGTAGTGTCGACACAGTTCCCCTCCGGATTATGCAGTACCCGAAAGGTTACGGTCGCCGCCAGGCTTCAGATCATTGCTCCCGGGCCTGCCAGTGGCCGGAGCGGCCGCCTTTCTTTTCCAGCAGACGCAGATTATCGATCACCATACCTTTGTCGACCGCCTTACACATATCGTAAATGGTCAGGGCGGCCACACTCGCGGCCGTCAGCGCTTCCATTTCAACACCGGTCTGACCGGCCAGTTTGCACCGGGTCTCGATCGCCACAGAGGCGCCATCATCGCCAGCCCTCAGTTCGACTTTCACGGAGGTCAGGTTAAGCGCATGGCACAGGGGAATCAGGTCGTGGGTTCGTTTCGCAGCCATGATGCCTGCTATCCTGGCCGTCGCCAGCACATCCCCCTTGGGGTGCTCACCTTCCAGGATCATTCTCAGGGTTTCCGGAGCCATCCGGACACAGGCCTCGGCTCTGGCCTCGCGTTCCGTCACCGCTTTGTCGGTGACATCCACCATTCGGGCTTCGCCCTTGTCATCCAGATGGGTCAGTTTTGTCACAGAAAACTCCGATTGATCTGTTGAAGAGGTTACTTTGGCATGGCCCGGGCCTGGTTGGAATCCGTAATCGCCCCGGGCCACAGATGGCTACCACCAGAAACCGATACCAGCCACGCCCTGGCCACCAAGCGCGCGGGCCCGGGACTGGTGCTCAGGTCCGAGACCTCCGATACCGTAAACCGGCACATTTGCCGTTGCGGCCAACGCCTGAAAAGCAGCCCACCCGATTCCGGGCTGCCCCGGATGGCTGGGCGTCTCCAGCACATTACCCAGGACCACGTAATCCGCCCCCAGACGCTCTGCATAGCGCAATTGCTCAGCACTATGGCAAGACACACCCAACCAGTAATCGTCGCTGACAGGGCGTTCTGAATGCAGCTGCGCCTCGCACCAGGGCAGGTGAACGCCCTGGACATCTGGAACGGCCCGACACAGGTCTGCCGCCCCATGCAGAATCAACCCGACGCCCCTTTCCCGGCACCCGCCCAGAGCCGCTGCGGCCAGCTCAAGGTACGCAGCCCCGGAGAGGGTCGGAGCGCGAAGCACCACCAGTGAATCCGGCTGCCCCCGGTCGAGAGCGGCACCGAGTCTGGCCAGGCCTGCCGGCGCATCCTCAATTGTTCCGGTAACCGCCAGCCGATGGGGCAATCGCAGCGCTCTGATGATGGGCCGGTTAGCGGCAGGAAACTCTTCGTCCTTGAGCGCCTCAGGAGCCAGCCAGCTGACCGGCTGACCTTCTTTACCCTCTGGCTCGCCCTGAGCCGAGTGGCTTGACCAGACATCAAGAAACACACACTTGTCGCCGTAGTCGTGACGTATGCCAATCACCGGCTCCAGGCTGTCCTCAGTCAGAACCAGCCCGGTCTCTTCGGCGATTTCCCGACACAATGCCTGCTGGACGGTTTCTCCGGGCTCGACCTTACCACCCGGAAACTCCAGCAAACCGCCCTGATGGGCTGTGTCCGGGCGCCTTGCAATCAGGACACGACCATCGCGAACGATCACGCCCACCGCTACATGAACAGTCTTACGGTTAGCCGAAAGACCCTCGACAGACTCAGGTACGGTATTCGGCATTGATGGTCACGTAATCATGGGAAAAATCACAGGTCCAGACCGTTTCCCGGACATTGCCCCGCTTCAGGTCAATAGCAATGGTGATCTCTTCCTGATCCATCACCGCCTGGCCCCGAGCCTCGGAGTAGTCGTCGGCACGGCCACCGTTGCGCACCAGGCAGACATCGCCCAGGTAAATTTCAAGGGCATTGAGGTCCAGATTCTCCACACCGGCACGACCAACGGCCGCCAGGATACGCCCCCAGTTCGGGTCTGAAGCGAACAGGGCGGTTTTCACCAGCGGGGAGTGCGCCACGGTATAGGCTACATCAAGCGCTTCTTGCTGGCTGGCTGCGCCGCTGACATCAATGGTGACGAATTTGGTAGCCCCCTCGCCATCCCGGACAATGGCGTGGGCCAGTTCCAGGTACACGTCCTGCAAGGCCGCCCGCAGTTCCGGCAGCAGCGGGCTGTCGGCGGTAATCTCAGGCCCGCCATACTGGCCACTGGCCATCAGCATGCAGGCATCGTTGGTGGAGGTGTCGCCGTCAATGGTAATGCGGTTGAACGACTTCTCGCCGAGCTCAGAAGCCAGCGTTTGCAGTACCTCCGGCGCAAGACGGGCATCGGTAGCGATGAAGCCGAGCATGGTGGCCATGTTGGGGCGAATCATGCCCGCGCCCTTGCTGATTCCGGAAATGGTCACCCGATGGCCATCCAGATCCAGCTGCCGAGACGCGCCTTTAGGGCGGGTATCGGTGGTCATGATGCCGGATGCCGCCTCTGCCCAGCGGTCTTCCCGGGTGTCGGCCAGAGCCTCTGGCAGTGCACTGACAATCTTGGCGACCGGCAATGGCTCTCCAATCACCCCGGTAGAGAATGGCAATACCTGGCTGGCAGAAATGCCCGCCTCTTTCGCCAGCGCCTCGCAGCAGGCCGCGGCGTCCGTCAGGCCCCGTTCGCCGGTACCGGCGTTGGCATTGCCGGTGTTGATCAACAGATATCGCGGAGCATCCTGGGACAGGTGGCGGCGACTGAGGACCACTGGGGCCGCACAGAACTGGTTGCGGGTAAAAATACCCGCTACCCGGGTTTCCGGCGCCAGCTCAAACACCACGATGTCTTTTCTGCCGGGCTTTTTGATCCCCGCACTGGCTATGCCCAGCTTGATTCCCGCCACCGGGAAGAAATCGGGTAAGGTTCCTGGACCTACCGCCATGCCTGTCTCCTTGAATTTTCCTGATCTTCAAACGACAGAACCCGCAAGCGCCAGCGCACTGGCGAATTGCGGGTTCTGGTTTCCGGCTACTCGGTGGCTGGTCAGCTCACCTTTCCGCAGCATTGCTTGTATTTTTTGCCAGACCCGCAGGGACAAGGCTCGTTACGACCGACCTTGCGCTCCTGGCGGACAAAGGTCTCCGGGGTTGCCTGCTGGCCCTGCTGGCCATCGTCACCCTCGCCTTCTGCCTGGGCGGCACTGGCCTGCTCGTGACGGAGTTTGGCGCGCGCCATTTCCCGCTCCAGCTCTTCCTTGCGTCGACGTTCGATTTCCGCCATTTCCTCCTGGCTCTGAACCCGCACATGGCACAAAACCCGGGTAACGTCACGCTTCATGGTATCGAGCATGGTTTCGAACAGGTTAAACGCCTCGCGCTTGTATTCCTGCTTCGGGTTCTTCTGAGCGTAGCCACGCAGATGGATACCCCGGCGCAGGTGATCCATGTTGGACAAATGCTCCTTCCACAGGGTATCCAGCACCTGCAGGAACACCTGCTTCTCAAACTTGCGCATGGCTTCGGAACCGGCCACTTCTTCCTTGGCCTTGTACTCAGCCACAATGGCGTCGAGAATCTTCTGGCGAAGATTGTCTTCATACAGTTTATTGTCGTCCTTCAGCCACTGCTGGATGGGCAGCTCAATCGCCATCTCGGACTGCAACTGAGCCTCCAGCCCCTGCACATCCCACTGTTCGGGCATGCTTTGCGGCGGAATAAACTCACTGACCACCGAATCCACCACGTCTTCACGGATGGTATCGATCATCTCGGAAATATCGTTGGACGCCATCACCTCGTTGCGCTGCTCGTAAATGACCGTACGCTGATCGTTGGCGACATCGTCGTATTCAAGCAGCGTTTTACGCATATCGAAGTTGCGGCCTTCGACCTTGCGCTGCGACTTTTCAATGGCATTGGTGACCATCCGGTGCTCGATGGCTTCACCTTTCTTCATGCCCATGGCCTGCATCAGATTCTTCACGCGCTCCGGCGCAAAGATCCGCATCAGGTTGTCCTCCAGCGAGAGGAAGAATCGGGAAGAGCCCGGATCCCCCTGACGACCGGCACGACCCCGGAGCTGGTTATCAATCCGGCGGGACTCGTGGCGCTCGGTACCGATGATGTGCAAGCCACCGGCGTCCAGTACCTGGTTGTGGCGCTCAGTCCACTCCGCCTTCATGCGAGCCACTTCCTCTTCCGAGGGATTATCCAGGGCCGCAACTTCGTACTCCCAGTTGCCACCGAGGACAATATCGGTACCCCGACCCGCCATATTGGTGGCGATGGTAACCGCACCCGGGCGCCCTGCCTGGGCAATAATCAGGGCTTCGGATTCGTGCTGTTTGGCGTTCAGGATCTTGTGGTCAATGCGCGCCTTCTTCAGCAGCATGGACAGAAGTTCGGAGGCTTCGATGGACGCGGTGCCCACCAGAATGGGCCGCCCTTCTGCGGTCACATCCTTGATTTCGTCGATGATAGCGTGGAACTTCTCTTCCTGGGTCAGGTACACCAGGTCGTTGTAATCAATCCGCTGAATAGGCTTGTTCGGCGGAATAACCACCACGTCCAGACCGTAAATCTGGCGGAATTCGAAAGCTTCGGTATCGGCGGTACCGGTCATACCGGCCAGCTTGTCATAGAGACGGAAATAGTTCTGGAAGGTAGTCGACGCCAGCGTCTGACTTTCGGCCTGAATCTTGAGACCTTCTTTTGCTTCAATCGCCTGATGCAGACCTTCGCTCCACCGGCGACCAGGCATGGTCCGGCCAGTGTGTTCATCTACGATCACCACCTGACCGCCCTGGACAATGTAATCCACGTCTTTCTGGAACAGGTGATGGGCGCGAAGCGCCGAGTGCACATGGTGCAGCAGGCTCAGGTTGGCAGCCGAATACAGGCTTTCGCCCTCCTTCAGCAGGCCCTGACCAAGCAGCAGATCTTCAACCTTCTCATGACCGGATTCGGTCAGTTCAACCTGACGGGATTTCTCATCAATGGTGAAGTCACCGGAGGATTCACCTTCCTCGCTCACCTCACCTTTCTCAAGACTCGGCACCAGAGCATTGACGGCCTGATACAGTTTGGAAGAATCCTCAGCGGCACCGGAAATAATGAGCGGGGTACGGGCCTCGTCGATCAGGATGGAATCGACTTCATCGACAATGGCAAAGTTAAGACCGCGCTGAACCTTGTCCTCAATGCTGAAGGCCATGTTGTCGCGCAGATAGTCGAAACCGAACTCGTTATTGGTGCCATAGGTGATATCCGCCTGATAGGCGGCACGCTTTTCTTCCGGCGGCTGGCCCGACGCCACCACTCCCACCTGCATGCCGAGGAAACGGTAAAGTTTGCCCATCCACTCGGCGTCACGGCGAGCCAGGTAATCGTTCACGGTTACCACGTGCACGCCTTTACCGGGAAGCGCATTCAGGTAGACCGCGGCGGTAGCCACCAGAGTTTTCCCTTCACCGGTCTTCATTTCGGCGATTCGACCTTCATGCAGGGTCATGCCCCCGATGAGCTGGACATCGTAGTGGCGCATGCCCATCACCCGGCGGCTGGCCTCCCGCACTGTGGCAAACACTTCAGGCAGCAGGCTGTCCAGCGCTTCACCTTCATCAAGTCTGCGCCGGAACTCAGCAGTCTTGCCTTGCAACTCGGTGTCAGACAATGCGCCAAACTGTTCCTCAAGTTCATTGATACGCGTAACTACTTTGCGCATCCTCTTGATTTCTCTGGCGTTCTTACTGCCGAACATCTTGGTTGCAAGCTTTGTGAACATAGACCACTGCTTCTTCAGTTAAACGGAGGAAGCCGGCATTCTAACCTTATTTGGCGACAGGACAAAAGGCGGGGTTCACGGGAATGGAATCAGCGGCTTGCGCGCTGGATGTATTTCACGGGATTTTCGGATTTACCATTGCGGATAACTTCAAAATGCACATGGGGGCCGGTGGACCGGCCGGTGCTGCCCATCAGTGCAACAACCTGGCTTTTCTGCACCACATCCCCAACCTTAACCTTGATGGCCTTGGCGTGGGCATACCGGGTAACCAGGCCGTCGCCATGGTCGATTTCAACCAGATTTCCGTAGCCATAACGCTCGTCGGCCCAGGTTACAACACCAGCCGCCACGGCAATAATGTCGCTGCCTTCCTTGCCCGCCAGATCAACACCGGCATGCCAGGTACGTTTTCCGGTAAAAGGATCCGAGCGGTATCCGTATTTGGACGAGAGCCAGCCCCAGGTGATCGGCCGCCCCTGCACATAGAGCTCATCTTCCAGCTTTTTGCGGGAAGCGACTTTATCGAGCAGGCGCAGTTGCTTTTCACGATCGTTGATCTGCTGTTCCAGCTGATTGATCATGTCCGTCAGCTCGGGAGCCGTGTAGGAATCCCCGGGTAGCGCATCTTCTTCGGGGCCACCAACCGCTGCCGGCTTGTCAAAATTGAATTCATCGCTGGCGACCATGCCGGTTTCCACGAATCGCTGGCCGAGCGCATCCAGGCGCAGCAGACGACCCTGAATCTGGCCCAGCCGAAGGGTCAGCGCATCAATCTGCTGCTGCACGTTCTCACGAACCCGGGCGACTTCGTCCTTCTGATCTTGCAGCCTTTCTTTCCAGCCCGCCACAAGCTCAGACTCGGTGGGTTGCCGAGCTTCAAACTGACTGATCGCCACCTGATAGCCAGCCCATCCGGCTGCCGCCAGCGTGGCCAACACCAGAAAGACCAGGCCACACAACAGCGGCCCATTCAGCGGTATTGCCCTGGACTGACCGTGACGTTTGCCTACGAAAATTACGTTCATATCGTCTTTCGGTTTCATTGTTGAGCCGCAACCGTATCCCTGTAGTGCTGCGACCCGGAAATATTCCGAGCGGGTCTGCTATCCTTGGCAACAACTACGTACTGAATAATCGCAGCGCCCGGTAGACTCTCTCACTCGTGACAATGTAAAACGAGAGTAACAATGGCGCTACGCACAAAGCGTGCCGAAGTGTAACCAATCGTAAACAGGCTCGTCGAGAAAAAAGCGACCATGACGGAAAAAAATGATCAAAAAATGATCTTTGGCAAAGGGTCGGCTGGCAACAATACGCTCAAAGAGCTGATGTCCAAAGCCGAACTGCACCTGCAGGCCGAACAACTGGTACTCGCGGCCATTCCCGCAGAACTGTCCGAGGGTACCCGATTCGTCAGCTGTCGGGAGGGGGAACTGGTGCTGTCTACTGATAATGCAAGCAAAGCCACGCGACTGCGCTTCCGCCAGCACGAGATCATGTCGGCACTGAGGGAGAATGAACTGTTCCGCTACGTCTGGAAGGTCAGAATCAAGGTCAGCCCACCCAGATTCGCCAGCCGACGCAAACCGGTAAAAGAGCCGCTCAGCAAAGAAAATGCCCGGCTCCTCCAGGAGGAAGCCGGGCACACGAAGGATAAAGCTCTACGCGAGGTTCTCGAAAAACTCGCCAGCCACGTCCGGGATTAAGGCTTCCCGCCTTAACCCGCCGCCAGCACAGGTTTCATATAAGAGATAGGCGCAGTGGCTTCATCATCGAAGGTCACTACTTCCCATGCATCTTCTTCTGCCCTGAGCTTGCGCAGCAGCTTGTTGTTCAGGTCGTGACCTGATTTGATACCACGGAACTCACCAATCAGGCTGTTGCCCAGCAGATAGAGATCGCCGATGGCATCCAGTACCTTGTGCTTGACGAACTCGTCATCGTAGCGGAGACCGTCCTCATTGAGGATCTTGTAGTCGTCCACCACAATCGCATTATCCACGCTGCCACCCAGTGCCAGGTTCATCGCTCGCAACTTTTCGATATCACGCATGAACCCGAAGGTTCTGGCGCGGGACACTTCCTTCACAAAGGAGGTGCTGGAAAAGTCCACGGTCGCTGTCTGGGCACGGCCCTTGAAGACCGGGTGATCAAAATCAATCCCGAAGCTCACCTTGAAGCCTTCGAACGGCAGGAAGGTGGCTTTTTTGTCGCCCTCTTCCACAGTGACTTCGCGCTTGATGCGGATAAAACGCTTGGCCGCTTCCTGCTCGGAGATACCGGCAGACTGAAGCAGGAACACGAACGGCCCGGCAGAGCCATCCATGATCGGCACTTCTGCAGCGCTGAGCTCGACAAAACAGTTGTCGATGCCGAGACCAGCCATGGCGGAGAGCAGATGCTCTACCGTCGCCACACGGACACCGTCTTTTACCAGCGTCGTGGACAGCATGGTCTCACCCACATTCTCCGCACAGGCACGGATTTCGACCATCGGGTC
Source organism: Marinobacter sp. MBR-105 (assembly GCF_053628895.1). Taxonomy (NCBI): domain Bacteria; kingdom Pseudomonadati; phylum Pseudomonadota; class Gammaproteobacteria; order Pseudomonadales; family Marinobacteraceae; genus Marinobacter; species Marinobacter sp. MBR-105. Next base: position 232,167 of record NZ_JBRJHG010000004.1, read on the forward strand.
GAGGTCCGTGCGGCGGAAGATGATCCCCGTGTCGACGGGTGCTGGCTTCAGGGTCAGGTATACCTTTTCCCCGGAATGCAGGCCAACACCGGTCGCGCGGATGGTGTTTTTGAGTGTCCGTTGTCTGATCATCGGTTCATTATTCCGTCACAAAAAGTCGATATTCTGAGCAAAAAACTGCCCGGAGAATATCAGAATTCAAGACTGAGTACCATTTAACCAACATGACTTTACTTAACCTTTGCAATAGTCATGAGCTATGGCGCATCAGCTCAACTTAGGCGGAAGCTTATGCTTTCTGATTCACAGTAAAGCCAGCCCTGCCACGGTTGAAACAGATTATCAATCAGCCTGCCGGCGAAGGAATGCGGGAATATCGAGATAGTCCACGCCCTGTTCTTCGCTTTCTTTGCTCTGATCCAGCGCCACATTACCCTGGGCAACCGCACGACGACGCAACACGGCCGGGCGATCCAGCTGGTTGTAATCGGTCTTGCCATCGAGGGTACGGGTGTTGTCCACCACCTTGGTCGGCTTCTCGCGCTCGCCACCCAGGCCAGTCGCCACAACAGTAACCTTGAGCTCGTCGGTCATTTCCGGATCGATCACGGTACCGACCACCACAGTGGCTGAATCGGACGCGAATTCGCGCACAATGTCGCCCACTTCGGAGAACTCGCCCAGATTCAGGTCCATACCAGCGGTGATATTGACCAGAATACCCTTGGCACCCTGCAGGTTGATATCTTCGAGCAGCGGGCTGCGAACCGCGGCTTCTGCGGCTTCACGGGCACGATTCTCGCCGGTGGCGCGACCGGTACCCATCATCGCCATGCCCATCTCGGACATAACCGTTTTCACGTCGGCAAAGTCGACGTTGATCATACCGTTGCGGGTAATCAGGTCAGCAATGCCCTGAACCGCACCCAGCAACACATCATTGGCGGAGGCAAAGGCATCCAGCAGGCTGGTTTTCTTGCCCATGACTGCCAACAGCTTTTCATTGGGAATGGTAATCAGGGAGTCAACGCTCTCTTCCAGTTCTTTCAGACCGGCTTCAGCCACACTCATGCGCTTGCCGCCTTCAAACTGGAACGGCTTGGTAACCACCGCAACCGTCAGGATACCCAGCTCACGGGCAACTTCAGCAACCACGGGGGCTGCTCCGGTACCGGTACCGCCACCCATGCCGGCGGTGATGAACACCATATCGGAGCCGCTCAGAGCTTCAGCAATACGGTCGCGATCTTCCAGTGCAGACTGGCGACCGACTTCCGGATTGGCACCCGCACCCAGGCCCTTGGTGATGTTGCCACCCAGCTGAATAATCTGACGTGCGTCCAGGTCCTTCAGGGCCTGGGCATCTGTGTTGGCGCAGATAAATTCAACGCCTTCCACGTCGCTGTTGAGCATGTGACGAACGGCGTTGCCACCGCCACCGCCAACACCGACGACCTTGATAACTGCGTTCTGCTGAACATTATCAACGAGTTCAAACATTTCCCCTACTCCTTCGTGCTGTGTCCGGCCTTTCCAGGCCGGTTGCTTCAATCGTTGTGTTTTTTTCGAGAGACCTTCGTGTACTGCAACCGGAACACCGTCAGAAATGACCGGTGAACCAGGCTTTCATGCGCTCAACCAGCGAGGGAGCCTCCTCCCCCTTGAGCACCGGCGCCCGGCCAAGATCCATTTGCCGGAAGCCATGGATCAACAATCCGACGCCAGTGGCGTATATCGGGTTGTTGACCACTTCCGTCATACCGGAAACCGCCTGCGGACAGGCCAGTCTTACCGGCATGTGGAAGATTTCTTCAGCCAGCTCCACCACCCCTTCCATGGTGGACGAGCCGCCTGTAATCACGATGCCTGCCGGGATCAGATCCTCGAACCCGGACCGGCGCAACTCAGACTGCACCAGCGTGAACAGCTCCTCATAGCGGGGCTCAACGACCTCCGCCAGAGCCTGACGCGAAAGATCCCGCGGAGCCCGGTCTCCCACGCTGGGAACCTTGATGGTTTCTTCCGCACCCGCCAGTTGGGTCAGGGCGCAGGCGTACTTGATCTTGATTTCCTCGGCATTCTGGGTGGGCGTGCGCAACGCCATGGCAATGTCGTTGGTCACCTGGTCACCGGCGATCGGGATGACGGCGGTATGGCGAATTGCCCCGCCCGTGAACACGGCAATGTCGGTTGTACCACCACCGATATCCACCACACAGACGCCCAATTCCTTTTCATCCTCGGTCAGGATGGCGTGGCTGGAAGCCAGTTGTTCCAGAATGATGTCGTCCACTTCCAGCCCGCAGCGTTTGACACACTTCTCGATGTTCTGGGCCGCATTCACGGCACAGGTCACCAGGTGAACTTTGGCCTCCAGCCGCACACCGGACATCCCCATCGGTTCCTTGATACCTTCCTGGTTATCGATGACGAACTCCTGAGGCAGGATGTGCAGGATTTTCTGGTCCGCCGGAATCGCCACCGCCTGGGCAGCGTCAATCACCCGGTCAATATCCGCCTGGGTGACTTCCCGGTCCCGGATCGCCACGATGCCGTGGGAATTGAGGCTCTTGATGTGGCTGCCAGCAATACCGGCGTACACCGAATGAATGCGACAACCCGCCATCAGTTCGGCCTCTTCAACCGCGCGCTGAATGGCCTGTACCGTGGTTTCAATGTTCACCACAACACCGCGTTTGAGCCCCCGGGACGGGTGTGAACCGATACCGACCACTTCGATGGTTCCATCCATCTTGCGCTTGCCGACTATCGCCACCACCTTGGAGGTTCCAATATCCAGGCCGACAATCATGTTTTCCGTTTCAACCGATGACATGTGTTTCACCAAACCCCAGGTTCGTAGTAATCGTTATCAGGATTTCGGAGCAGCCTGAGCCACGTCCGTCTTCCACTGCACCGCCACCCCGTTCGAGTAGCGGACATCTATCCGGCTGACCTCATCAACCCGCGAGGCCAGACGGTTCTCATAAACGGTGATAAAGCGTTCAAACCGTTGTTCTACCTGATCTCGCCCCAGCACCACTTCGATGCCATTGCTGAGAGTCAGGGTCCAGGCGCCACGTTGCTCCAGCGCCAGTCCGGCAAAACCCAGGCCATATCCCACCAACTGCTCGCTCATGGTCCGGGCCATACCGATCACGTCCCTGACCCGCTCATCCGGCCCAGCCAGACGGGGCAGCTTTCCGGCCACCTCCGGATTCGGTGGCGAGAACAGTTCGCCTGAACGGCTCACCAGTCGACCATCGGTCCAGTAGGCCAGTGGCTTCTTTTCCCGAATATCGATTTCAAGACGGCCTGGCCAGACTCGCTTTATCGCTGCCGACGCCACCCAGGGGCGCCGTTCCAGTTCAGCCTTGATGTCAGCCAGATCGGTGGCGAAATAGCTTTTGCCAATCCAGGCGCCGGCCGCTCGCTCAATAGCCGTCTGGCTGTCGCCAACAAATTCGCCCCGCACATCCACCGCCAGTATCTGCTGATCCATGGCGGTCAGCATCCGGTCCGTTGCCCAGGGCACCATGGCGGCCAGAAGTACCACCGTTGCGCCCAGGCCGACCTGCAACCAGGGTACGGCCGACAGCACAGCTTTCAACACACCAAACCGGTCCCGCTCAGGCCCGACAGAGGTTGCCCCCCGGCGGCGTGGCGGTTCGGGCGGTACCGCCCGGCTCCGGATCAGCAACGTCTCAAGCATCGATGCCCTCCGCCAGCGTGTCCCTGAGAATTCGCACCACCAGTTCTTCAAAACTGATGCCGGCCGCCTTTGCGGCCATCGGCACCAGGCTGTGGTCCGTCATACCGGGAACCGTGTTAACCTCAAGCAACCAGAACTCACCGGCCCGATCCTGCATGATGTCGACCCGTCCCCAGGTGCGACAGCCCAGCACCCGGAAGGCATCCAGGGCCAGATGCTGCAATCTCAATTCGTCATCGGGCGCCAGACCACAGGGAATACGGTACCGGGTATCGTCCGCCAGGTACTTGGCGTCATAGTCGTAAAAGGCGTGATCGGTGCTCAGGCCAATCGCCGGTAACGCTTTGTCCTGTAGCAGGCTGACGGTAAACTCCGGCCCTTCGATCCACTGCTCTACCAGCACCAGATCATCCAGCCGGGCTGCCGCCTCATAGGCTTCAGCCAGCTCTGCCGCGCTGCTCACTTTACGGATACCGATACTCGAACCTTCGTGGGCCGGTTTCACACTAAGGGGCGCCCCCAGTGCCGTCGCAATGCCCTCAGCCTCGCCCACTGACGTCATGGCGCGAAATGCCGGCGTAGGCAGCCCGCAACCCTCGAACACATACTTGGTCCGCAATTTGTCCATGGCCAGTGCCGATGCCAGCACCTCACTGCCGGTATAGGGAATGCCAGCCTGCCCAAGGATCGCCTGCAGGGTGCCGTCCTCACCGCCGCGGCCATGGAGGGCAATAAACACACGATCGAAGTCGGGTTCGTCCACGGTACGCAGCAGGCAGCCCTGAATGTCCCGGCCAACCGCATCGATACCCGCCGACTGCAGCGCGGCCAGCACGGCTTTGCCACTTTTCAGGGATACTTCCCGCTCGGCGGAATCGCCCCCCATGAACACAGCCACGCGCCCCAGCGCCCGAACCAGTTCGGGGTGAGCCTGATACGGCTGAATGTCGTTGTGGGTCAGATCACTCACTTGCCTTGACTCCTGCTGCTGCCAGCCTTGCCGCTACACCACCGATATCGCCAGCCCCCTGGGTGATCAACAGATCGCCATCCTGCAGCACATTGGCCAGCAGACTCTCGATTTCACGATTATCTTCAACAAACACGGGCTCTACCTTGCCCCGCTGCCGGATGCTCCGGCACAGAGCCCGCCCGTCCGCTCCCGGAATCGCCGGCTCACCCGCGGAATACACATCCATCAGCAACAGCCCATCCACTTCGGACAATACCCGCACGAAATCCTCGTAAAGGTCCCGGGTGCGGGTGTATCGGTGTGGCTGATACAGCATCACGATCCGGCGCTGGGGCCAGGCTTCGCGGGCAGCGCGGATGACGGCCTCCACCTCGGTAGGATGGTGGCCGTAGTCGTCCACCAGCGTCGCTGCTGCTTTCGGGGTCCGGTACTCGCCGTACACCTGGAACCGTCGACCAACACCGGCAAATCCGGCCAGCCCGCGGCAGATGGCCTGGTCATCCACCCCTTCATCGGTCGCCACGGCAATCGTTGCCAGGGCGTTCAGGACGTTGTGGCGACCCGGCATTTTCAGTTCCACCTGGAGATCCGGCCGACCACCAGGGCGACGCACCAGGAACCGGGTTTTCAGACCATCGGAGGTAATGTTCTCCGCCCGGTAATCAGCATCAGGATTGTCGATGCCATAAGTGATAATGGCCCGGGATATGCGCGGAATGATTTCCTGAACGTAATCGTCGTCCACGCACATCACCGCAACACCGTAAAACGGCAGGTTGTGCAGGAAGTCCACGAAGGTCTGCTTGAGCTTTTCGACATCCCCACCGTAGGTGTCCATGTGGTCAGCTTCAATGTTGGTGACCACGGAGATAACCGGTGTCAGATGCAGGAACGACGCATCGCTTTCGTCGGCTTCTGCCACCAGGTAACGGGAACCACCCAACTGGGCATTGGTTCCGGCGCTGTTGAGTTTGCCACCGATCACAAAGGTGGGGTCCAGTCCGGCCTCTCCCAACACGGAGGCAATCAGGCTGGTGGTTGTGGTTTTGCCGTGGGTACCGGCCACAGCGATACCATGGCGATAGCGCATGATCTCCGCCAGCATCTCGGCCCGGGGTACAATCGGTACCCGCCGTTCACGGGCAGAGACCACTTCCGGGTTGTCGCCGGCAACGGCCGAAGACACTACCACCACGTCGGCCTGATCGGTGTTTTCGGCGCGATGACCGATGTACACATCGACATCCATTGCCCGCAGGCGCGCAGTAACAGCACTGTCCCGGATATCAGAGCCAGATACGTCATAGCCCTGGTTCTTCAGGACTTCGGCGATACCGCTCATCCCGGCACCACCGATCCCGACAAAATGGATGCGGCGGATTCGGCGCATTTCCGGCACCTGATAGACCAGTGGCGGATTGGTTGCATCAGCCATTGGCGGCCTCCAGACAGTAATTCACGACTCTCTCCGTTGCATCAGGGCGGGCCAGCGAGCGGGCGGCCTTCGCCATGGTCAGAATTCGTTTTCGATCTGTTGCCAGATCCTTCAGGGTTTCCGCCAGCACCTCCGGGGTCAGCCTGGGCTGTGGAACCAGGATGGCCGCCCCGGCTTTCACCATGTGCTGGCCATTACGGGTCTGGTGGTCATCGACCGCGTGGGGGAATGGCACCAAAATCGCGCCAATTCCGGCCGCACAGAGTTCAGACACCGTCAGCGCACCGGCACGACAGATCACTAGATCAGCCCAGCCGTAGGCCTCCGCCATATCGCGGATAAAGGGCTCAACGCTGGCGTTTACTCCAGCTTCTTCGTATGCCGCCTGGGCTGCCTCGAGGTTTTTCTCGCCACACTGGTGCCGCACGTCCGGGCGATCTGCCTCCGGCATCAGTGCCAGCGCCTGCGGCAGTTGCTGATTGAACACCTGGGCTCCCAGACTGCCACCAACAACCAACACCCGGAGCTTGCCGCTACGGCCCGCCAACCGTTGTTCGGGCTCGTCCATCGACGCCACTTCGCCCCGCACCGGATTGCCGGTACAGCGGGTAACCGTCTGGTCACCGAAACTGCCAGGGAACGCTTCCAGCACGGTTTCGGAAAAACGTGTGAGCCAACGATTAGTCATTCCAGCGATGGCGTTCTGTTCATGAATCACCAGCGGCTTGCGCATCAGCCAGGCGGCAATACCACCCGGCCCGGTGACAAAACCGCCCATGCCCACCACGCAGTCGGGGCGGATCCGGCGCAAATGGGTGTAGGCTTCGCCCAAGGCGCGCATTAATCTGAATGGCGCCAGCAACAGCGCCAGCTTGCCTTTACCGCGCAGGCCGGAAATGTGAATGAGCGACAGCGGAATGTCGGTGTCTCCAATCAGACGCTCTTCCATGCCGCCGCTGGCCCCGAGCCAGTGCACCTCGTGTCCCCGTTGCTGCAACGCGCGGGCTGTGGCCAATGCAGGAAACACGTGGCCTCCGGTACCACCGGCCATCATCAGGAAGCGACGGCGAGGTGAATCAGTCATACACCGCTCCTCCTTTGGTCCGGTTGCCCTTTGTTTCCGATGCCACCCTGGCCCTGTCCTGACGCTCCAGCTCTACCCGGGCGATAACCGCGATACCAATGCAGGTAACCATCAGGCTGGAGCCGCCATAACTGACCAGTGGCAGGGTCAAGCCTTTGGTTGGCAACAGCCCTGTACTCACTGCCATGTTGATGCCCGCCTGCAACCCGATCAGTAGCGTGATGCCGTAGCTGAAACAGGCGCCGAACGCCATACCGGCTTTCTCCGCACGCCGGGCAATCACCAGGCCACTGACCACCAGCGCGGCAAACAGGCCCAGCACCACCAGTGCTCCGAGCAGACCGAACTCCTCGGCAATAATCGCGTAGATAAAGTCCGTATGGGCCTCTGGCAGGAAGAACAGTTTCTGCACTGAGTTCCCCAGGCCAACGCCCACCCACTCGCCTCGACCAAAGGCAATCAGTGACTGAGTGAGCTGATAACCACTGTCGAACTGGTCTTTCCAGGGGTCGAGATAGCTGATCACCCGCTTCAATCGGTACGGCTGGGTGACCACCAGAATCGTACCCAGCGCCGCCAGTACGCCAATCAATGGCATGAACCGGCTAAGCCTCACGCCACTGAGAAAAATCATGCCGGCCGCCGCCGTCACCAGCACCACCGTTGCGCCGAAGTCGGGCTGGATAACCAGCAACACCGATGCCACGCCCAGAACTCCGAGGGGTTTCAGGAAGCCTGGCCAGGTATGGAGCAGTTCTTCCCGCCGACGGACCACATAACCGGCCAGGTAGGCGATGAGGCAGAGCTTGGCGACTTCAGACACCTGAACATTGAACAGCCCCATGGGAATCCACCGGGTAGAACCATTAACCGTGCGGCCGAGCGGCGTCAGTACCAGCACCAATACCAGAAGGCCAATCCCCAGCAGCAGCCAGCCACTGCGTTCCCACCAGGAGACCGGCACGTTGACAGCAACAAGAGCCGTGGCACAGCCAAGACCGGCAAACAGGATCTGGCGAATAACGTAGTGGTAACTGTTGCCCAACGTGGCGGCCGCCATGTCCATCGACGCTGACGAAATCATCACTACACCGGTCACCAGCAAGGCCACGGAGGTAATAATCAGCACCGGCAGCGGCTGCAACTCACCCGCCATACCCTGATAATGAGGAACGCTGACGCCTGCCTGCATCACAGCCCCTCCACCAAGGTGCGGAACTGTTCTCCGCGATCGTTGTAATCCCGGAACATGTCAAAACTGGCACAGGCCGGAGACAACAGCACCCTATCGCCTGGTTCAGCCGCCTGGCGGGCAAGGCTGACCGCCTCTTGCAGGGATGTTGCGCGATGCTGTGGCACCGACGCACCGACCGCCCGGGAAATCTTGCCGGCATCCCGGCCAATCAGTACCAACGCGCGACAGCATGCGGCCACCGGCTCCGCGAGCGGCTGGAAATCCGCCCCTTTACCATCTCCGCCAGCGATCAGGATCACCTTGCCTGACTCCGGCACCAGGCTTTCAATGGCCGCGACCGTGGCACCAACATTGGTGCCTTTGGAATCGTTGATGTAATCCACGCCATCCAGGTTGCGGACAGATTCACAGCGATGAGGCAGCCCCCGGAAACGGCGAGCGACCTCCAGCATGGGCTCCATGGCCAGGCCGGCCGCGTATCCCAGGGCCAGGGCTGCCATCACGTTGCTGATGTTATGCCGCCCCATCAACTGGAGTTCACTGGCCAGCAACAGATTTTCCAGGCCCCAGGTAATCCAGGTGCCCTCGTCATCGTCCCGGGTACTGAAGGTCTCCGGATTCACGCGGTTGAAGCCGAAACACAGAAACCTCAGGGTATCCCGAGCCATGGGTGTGCTCAGGGCATCGTCCAGGTTGACGATGGCATTTTTGCAGCCACGGTAGATCCGTTGCTTGGCCTGGAAGTACGCCATCTTGTCCGGGTACCTGTCCATGTGATCGTCACTGACATTCAACACAGTGGCCGCCAGCGCCCCGAGTTCTTCGGTGGTCTCCAGCTGAAAGCTCGACAGCTCCAGTACATAGAGATCCGCACCCTGCTCCAGCAAATCCAGCGCGGGCGTACCGATATTGCCGCCCACCTGCACATTGCGGCCCGCTGCCCGTGCCATTTCCCCAACCAGGGTTGTTACTGTGGTTTTGCCGTTAGAGCCGGTGATGGCGATGATCGGCGCATCGGCCGCATCGGCAAACAGATCGATGTCGCCGCGAATCCGGGCGCCCCGAGCCGCCGCACCGGCAATCGCCGGCTCTGCAATACTGATTCCAGGGCTTACCACCAGCTCATTGAAGCCGGCAAACAGAGCCTCATCGAAGTCGCCCAGATAAACCGGGACGTCCGGCCAACCGGCCTTCAGTTCGTCCAGCCCCGGCGGCTGAAGACGACTATCGGCCACGGCAATCTCACGCCCCTGCCCGGACAGGTAACGCACGCAGGAAAGCCCGGTCTTGCCGAGCCCTACGATTAACGTGCGACGATCCGAAACAATGACACTCATAGCCGTAGCAATTTCCTATCGGATTTTCAGACTGGCCAGGCCAATCAGAACAAGAACCACAGTGACAACCCAGAACCGCACGATGACTCGCGGCTCGGGCCAGCCCTTCAATTCAAAATGGTGATGCAGCGGCGCCATCCGGAAAATCCGCCGGCCCGTGAGCCGGAATGAGGCCACCTGCAGAATCACCGAAATGGTTTCCATCACGAACACGCCACCCATGATGAACAGCACAATTTCCTGCCGGACGATGACGGCCACTGTACCCAGGGCTGCCCCCAGCGCGAGGGCACCGACATCGCCCATGAACACCTGAGCCGGGTAGGTGTTGAACCACAGAAACCCAAGCCCCGCGCCCACCAGGGCGCCGCAGAATATGATCAATTCGCCGGTGCCCGGCAAATGTGGAATCAGCAGGTAATTGGCGAACTGCGCGTGGCCCGAGAGGTAAGCAAAGATGGCCAGCGCTCCCGCCACCATGACGGTTGGCATGATGGCCAGACCATCCAGACCGTCCGTCAGGTTTACCGCGTTACTGCTGCCGACAATCACGAAGTAGGTCAGCAGAATGAACAGCACCGGTCCCAGGGTCAGCGAGACATTTTTCAGGAACGGCAAATAAAGCGAGGTTTCCTGGGGCATTGAAGCAGTGACATAAAGCACGATCGCGGCCGTGGCCCCGATCACCGACTGCCAGAAGTATTTCCAGCGTGCCGGCAGGCCCCGGGGGTTGCGTTCCACAACCTTGCGGTAGTCATCCACCCAGCCAATGGCACCGAACAGCAGGGTAACCAGCAACACCACCCAGACATAACGATTGGTCAGATCCGCCCACAGCAAGGTGGAAATGGCGATGGCCACCAGAATCAGGGCGCCGCCCATCGTCGGAGTACCAGCCTTGCTCAGGTGAGTCTGGGGGCCGTCATCACGCACGGCCTGGCCGATCTGGTACTGACTCAGCTTGCGAATCATCACCGGACCGATCACCAGCGAGATCAGCAGCGCCGTAAGAATGCCCAGAATCGCCCGCAGTGTCAGATACTGAAACACCGTCAGCGACGAAAAGTATTGCGATAGTATCTCTGTCAGCCAGAGCAGCATGGGTTCTTCACCTTTTTCTGAATTCCCTCCACCACGCGATCCATGGCGGAACTACGAGAACCTTTCACCAGGACCGTCATAGCACCATTCCGGTCCGCCACAACGGCGCTCACCGCCTGCTCATGACTCGGGAAAAACTCTGTCTCGTCACCAAATCCGGTGCCGTAGCCGTTACCCCCGGCTCCCACCACCATAAGCTTCTCGATTCCTCGGGCACGGGCATGTTCACCCACCTGCCGGTGCAACTCGTGCGCCTCATCGCCCAGCTCTGCCATGGCGCCGAGTACTGCCACCCGGGGCGCCGGGTACGACGCCAGCACATCCAGCGCCGCCTTCATGGATGCCGGATTGGCGTTGTAACTGTCGTCAATCAGGGTCAGATCCGGGGCCGGCTTGAGCACCTGGAGACGCCCCTTCACCGCTTGCACCTGCATGAGCCCGGACTGAACCTGCTGATCCGTCGCTCCCAGTTCCCTGCAGGCCGCGAGAGCCAGCAGAGCATTGGTGATGTTGTGTTCACCGGGCAACCCCAGCACCAGATGACAGCGCCAGCTGTCTGGCCCCAGCACCAGGAATTCAAACCCCTGGTCAGTGGCCATGATCGCCTCCGCGCGGTAATCCGCGGCCGAGTGACCCATCCGGGAAACACCCAGCACCCGCCGTTGGCCCGCACGGGCATGCCACTGATCGAAGGCGGGATCGTCCCGGTTCAGCACGACGGCTCCATCTGCCGGCACGCCATCAATAATCTCGCCTTTGGCCAGAACAATATTCTGGTAACTGCCAAAACCCTCCAGGTGCGCCTGACCTGCATTGGTCAGAATCGCAACCTGCGGCCGGGTAATTGACACCGTGTGGGCAATTTCGCCAAGACCACTGGCCCCCAGCTCGATGGCACCGAACTGGTGATCCGGCGTCAGCCGAAACAGGGTCAGCGGAACACCAATGTGATTATTGAGATTACCTTCAGTCACCAAGGTCGGCCCCATGCCGGCGAGAATAGCCCCGGTCATTTCACGAACCGTGGTTTTGCCACTGCTGCCGGTAATCGCCACCAGCCGGGCCGCGCTTTCGCTGCGATTGCCGCTGGCCAGATCGGCCAATGCCTGAACCGTATCGCTAACGACCAGTTGCGGAATGGCAACATCGGTGATCTCGGTGTCCACTACTGCGGCGACTGCGCCCTGTTTCAGGGCCTGGCCAAGGAATTCATGACCATCAAACCGCTCACCGCGCAGAGCAACAAACAGCTGCCCATCTCCAACCGATCGGGTATCGGTGGAGACGCCATCAAACCAGAGTTCACCCGCATCAGTGCGCGCTCCTGCCAGGGTGGCCTGAAGCCACTCGCGAGCTTCCGCCAGCGAAAAGGCGCGCATCATGCCACACCTCCATTCAGGTTCAATAGATGGCGTACCTGCTCGGCGTCGCTGAACGGCAACTTCTGGCCCCGGATCTCCTGATAGGCTTCATGACCTTTACCTGCAATCAGCACCAGATCATCCTCATTGGCCATACCCAATGCCTCGGCAATTGCCTGAGCGCGGTCGTGAATCACCTGCCAGCGACCAGCCTGAGTGAAACCAGCAGAAATGTCGCTGACAATCCGTTCAGGCTGCTCGGTACGCGGGTTGTCGTCGGTTACGATGACGTAATCCGCCCGCTTTTCCGCTTCTTTCGCCATTTCAGGCCGCTTGCCGGGGTCCCGGTCGCCACCGCAACCGAACACACAGATCAGCCTGCCCCGGGTGTGGGGCCGCAATGCTTCAAGGGCATTGGCCAGGGCATCAGACGTGTGGGCGTAGTCCACCACCACATGTTTGCCGGTTGAGCCGGTGAATCGTTCAAGACGCCCAGGGGGCGGTGACAGCTCCCTGACAATGGACACCGCCCGCTCAACGGGTACGCCAAGCGTCAGTACGGTAGCCAGGGCTGCCAGAACATTGCTGGCATTGAAACTCCCTAACAGGGGGACAGTAAGATCAAACTCGCCCCATTGCCCATCGACCCTGGCACGGAACCCTGAGGCCGTGGGCGTAAATTCCTTCAACCAGAGTTCCATCTGGGCTTCATGCAGACTGTAACGAACGCGGTCACACTGGCCCTCAAGCTGACCGTAAAGCTGCCGGCCAAACGGATCGTCAAAATTGATCACTGAGAAGTGCAGTTCTTCCCGCAGGAACAGCTTGGCCTTGGCCTCACCATAGGCTTCCATGGAACCGTGGTAATCCAGGTGATCACGCGTGAGGTTGGTGAACACCGCACCGGTCATAGTCAGGTTATCAACCCGCCCCTGATCCAGAGCGTGCGACGACACTTCCATTACTGCAGCCCGACCACCCTCATTGCGTATGCGGTTCAATACCCGGTTCACCTGGACCACATCCGGCGTGGTATGCGTGGCCGACTCGATACTGCCCGGCATGCCATAACCCAGGGTACCCAGCAGCCCGCAGGGCGTGCCGGTTTCCCGTAACAACTGGGAGATGTATTGGGTCACCGACGTCTTGCCATTGGTGCCGGTAACCCCGATCACTCTCAGATGGCGCGAGGGATGCTCGAAGAAGCGATCAGCAATTCGGCCCAGACGGGCGCGCAGACCAACCACGGGCACAATTAACGCGCCGTGGCGCTCATGGCACTGCCGCTCCTGCTCGGACTCAAGCAGAATAGCCGTGGCACCGGCGCTGATGGCCTGATCCATATAGTGCTCTGCGGGCGTTCGTGCCCCGGCCAGAGCAATAAAGGCGTCACCGGGCTGCACTTTCCGGCTATCCGTCTTCAGTCCGTGGATAGTGACATCGAAGACCAATGGCACCTCAATAATGCCCTGAAGCAAGGTGCTGATGGATGTGATGCACATGGCTTACCCTCTCCCTCCGGAAGTTACTTGCGAAACGCGTGTTTCACTGACTTCCAGTTCAGGCTTCACATTCAGCAGTCGCAGCGCGTCACCCATCACCCGGGCGAATACCGGCGCGGCAACTTCTCCGCCGTAATATTCTCCGGCCTGCGGCGCATCCACGGCCACAACGGTTACAATTCTGGGGTCATCAATCGGTGCCATACCGGCAAAGATGGCCTTATATTGACTGTCTTCGTACCCGTTCGCTCCCACTAGGTGAACGGTCCCGGTTTTGCCTCCAGCCGCATACAGCCCGGGCTGGGCGCGCTTGCCAGTACCACGGGCAACCGCCTGTTTGAGCATGTCCCGCACGGCCCTTGTCACCTGTTCAGACAGTACACGTTGCCCCTGCGGCCTCTGCTCCTGCCTCATCAGGCTGAGGGGGTAACGAATTCCACCATTGGCAATAACCATATACGCCTGTGCCAGTTGCAAGGCGTTAACGCTCATGCCGTAGCCATAAGACAAGGTGGACTCTTCTACCGGCCGCCATTTCGGGGGGGCCGGCAAAACACCAACGGCTTCCCCAGGGAAGCCGATACCAGTTGCCTGGCCGAGGCCCAGGCGGGCATAGAGGTTTCTCAGAGTATCGCCACCCAGATCCGTTGCGATGTTGCTCACCCCGACGTTGCTGGACTTGACAATAATCTCCGTCAGATCCAGCACCCCGTAATTGCGATGATCCCGAATGGTGAAACGACCAAACCTCCGAAAGCCCGGGGAAGTATCAATGGTGCTGTTAACCGTGTATTCCCCGGACTCCAGAGCGGCCGCTATCGTCAGCGGCTTCATGGTTGAGCCGGGCTCGAACAGATCTGTAATGGCCTTGTTGCGCAGGTTTTCCGCGGCAAGCTGTGACCGGTCATTCGGGTTGTAGGAACCTTGATTGACCATGGCCAGCACCTCACCGGTGTCGACGTCCAGCATCACCAGCGTGCCGCCGCGAGCCTTGTGAGCACCGACCACCGCCTTGAGCTCCCGATAGGCCAGATACTGCAGCCGGAGATCAATACTCAGTTCCAGGTCTTTCCCGGGCCGGGCATCGCGGATAAGCATCAGATCTTTGATCACGCGCCCACGGTTATCCTTGAGCACCCGCTTCTGGCCCGGCTCACCGGTCAACCATTTGTTGTAGGCTAACTCGATACCTTCCTGGCCATGCTCATCGATATCAGTAAACCCGACCACATGAGCGGTGACTTCTCCCGCCGGGTAATAACGACGATATTCCTGCCGGGCATAGATACCACCGACACCTAGAGCCAGCGCTTCACGCGCCATTGAGGGCTGCACTTTGCGGCGCAGGTAGATAAATTCGCGGCCAGCATACTGGCGCAATCGCTCCCGCAGCGCGCCCTCAGACAACCCAAGAATTCGGGCAAGCGCCGCCAGTTGGGGATCTTCGGGATCGGTTTCGGAAGGATTTGCCCACACGGTCTGAACTGGCGTACTGACGGCCAAAGGCTCGCCATGACGATCCGTCACCACGCCTCGATGGGCATCGATAGATTCAACGCGGATGGTTCTGACATCTCCCTGCTTGCGCAGGAAGTCATTATCCACCACATGAAGATCCACCAACCGCCATCCAATGCCGGCCACAACCAGCAGAAAAACGCCCAGCACAGAGCCGAAGCGCCAGGCTTTCAAGCCTGTCACCAGCCTCTGCTTCCAGCTGTTTGTGTGCGTTCCCTGACCGGACACTTCAGTTACCCCGGATGGTTATTGTTGGTTTTAGTTCGCTGCCAGCGGTGACATCAAAGGCACGAGTACAATGTCCTGCCGCCCGGGCACCACCATATTGAAGCGCTCAGCAGCGAGTTTCTCGACCCGCCCGTGAGCGCTCAAAGCACTCTGCTCCAGCAACAGTTGACTCCACTCACGCTGATAAGCATCGCGCTGCTCCTGCAGACCCGACAACGTATTGAACAGCTCGCGGTTCTCATGGGCACTGACCACCACCCCGATGGACGACAGCGTCAGTACCGCCACCAACACCAGAGTAACCAGAACCCGACTTTCCCGTGTTGCATCAAACACCTGACGGGACAAACGAACGGCTGTCGCAACACCCTCGCGAACCCGCTGCTTGTTTATCCTGTTGGTTTTTACTGGTTGCTCAATCGCTACCGCGCCCATGGCGTCGCGCTCCCCTGCGTTTTCGATTAATTCGCTTTACGTTCAAGCACTCGCATAACCGCGCTGCGAGCCCTGACGTTTTCAGTAATTTCCTGCTCATTGGCCTTGCTGGCTTTACCAATCAGCTGAAATCCGGATTCTTCCTGCTCCGCCGTGACCGGTATCCCCTTCGGCAGCTTTGGCCCCCGCGCCAGATCACGCATAAAGCGCTTGACCAGACGATCCTCCAGAGAGTGAAAGCTGATCACCACCAGGCGCCCACCGGGAGCCAGGCGATCAACTGCCGCGGCCAGACCGGCTTCCAGGTCCTCGAGCTCCCGGTTGATAAAAATCCGGATAGCCTGAAAAGCCCGGGTGGCGGGGTGCTTGTGCTTCTCTTTCTTCGGCACGGCCTCCGCAACCAACTCCGCCAGCTGCCGCGTGGTTTCAATCGGCTGCTCCTGACGCCGCTCCACGACAAGACGAGCGATACGGCGAGAAAACCGCTCCTCGCCGTATCGCCAGATCACATCTGCGATTTCCCGCTCATCAGCCTCGGCCAGCCACTGGGCAGCACTCGGCTCCTGCTGCGGGTTCATTCGCATATCCAATGGACCGTCCCGCATGAACGAAAAACCGCGGGAAGCATCATCCAGTTGTGGCGAAGACACCCCAAGATCCATCAACACGCCATCAACCTGTGACCAACCTTGACGTTCAAGCGCAAGATCCAGTTCGGCGAACGAGCCGTGGTACCACTGAAACCGGGAATCCCCAGATGCCAGCTCTCTGGCGACGGCAATAGCTTCCGGGTCTTTATCAATACCCAGGAGCTGACCACCCTGACCGAGCTTGCCGAGAATAAGACGACTATGACCGCCCCGGCCAAACGTGGCGTCGACATAACGGCCGTTTTCATCTGTAACCAGATAGTCGACCGCTGCATCCAGCAGTACCGAGCGATGCTGATAGCCTTCATTGGCCTGATCGTCCTGGCGTGCGGTCATAGCGACAGCGCCTCCATTTCCGGCGGCATTTCCTCGTCGGCTGCGGAGGCATCAAGGTAAGCATTCCAGCTTTCCTCACTCCACAGCTCATACTTCTTGCCAAGCCCGACCAACATCAGCCGTTTTTCAAGATTGGCGTGATTTCTGAGGGTCTGCGGTACCAGAATCCGGCCGGACGCATCTAGCTCCATGAGGGCAGCGTTACCCAGAATGAGGCGCTGCAGACGCTTGGCCGCCTTGTTCATGTTGGGCAGCGCCTCGATTTTCGGGCGCAGCACTTCCCATTCCGGCTCGGGGTAGAGCAACAAGCACTTCTCTTCATCGGCGTTGGCTGTCAATACAATACGGCCACCGCAAAGCTGCGCGAGCTCTTCACGCACCTTTGTCGGGATCGCCAGGCGACCCTTCGCGTCCATATTGATGGCATGACTGCCAAGAAAATTGCTCATTAACGTCTAGTCCGAGGTTTTCATTTCCACAAAATTCCACCAAAAACCACTTTTTCCCACTCCCGCACACTATAGAAACACGCAAATAACAATGCAAGCGCCGCGACAGGCACCACACACAGGAAAGTTCCTTTAACGACAAGAGGTTACAAAGCAGAAACGGAAAGAAGCGTTAAAAAGACGTAAAGAAAAGGATAAAAAACAAATACCTGCAGACACCTTTAGATAGCCAACTTCAGGTTTAAGATTTTTTGGCTATAAAAGGTAACTTGTGAGAAGGATGCGGATCACATCCGAATAATCGGGAAAAGAGGCGAGCTCGCCGATAAGCCGGGTTCTGTCTTGGACAGTCATTCATCTAGGGCCTGCGTCACCACAGGCCTCAAGCAACCTACCCGAATCCAGCGCGGGCCACGCCATTGGATTCCTATTTGGTCTTGCTCCAGGTGGGGTTTACCATCGCCGTGGACTGTTGCCAGCCACGCGGTGCGCTCTTACCGCACCATTTCAACCTTACCGGCGCCCGAAAGCGCTTAGGCGGTATACTTTCTGTTGCACTTTCCGTCGGCTCACGCCGCCCAGGCGTTACCTGGCACCTTGCCCTGCGGAGCCCGGACTTTCCTCCCCCGGATCAACCGGCGGCGACTGTCTGGCGAGCTCGGCGCTGACAATACCCGCGTGCGGG
Source organism: Marinobacter sp. MBR-105 (assembly GCF_053628895.1). Taxonomy (NCBI): domain Bacteria; kingdom Pseudomonadati; phylum Pseudomonadota; class Gammaproteobacteria; order Pseudomonadales; family Marinobacteraceae; genus Marinobacter; species Marinobacter sp. MBR-105. The sequence continues at coordinate 250,168 of NZ_JBRJHG010000004.1, forward strand.
CAGGCATGCAAGGCTTAATCGCCCTTTAGCTGCAGCGCTCGCTGATACAATTCATTTTTTCCGATGCCGCTGATTTCCGCGACGATTTTCGCTGCCTTTTTGACCGGCATCTCTGCAACAAGCAGCTTTAACAGCTTATCGGCATCCAGATCGAGCGACGAACCGGCCACGACATCGTTACCCCGGACCATCACCACGAATTCGCCCCGACTGCCATGCGGGTCGGCCTCCAACTCCGCCAACACCTCTTTAACCGTCCCACTGTAGAAAGTTTCAAAGGTTTTGGTCAGCTCTCGACCGAGCACACACTCCCGGCCATCGCCAAACTCATCAACCAGATCCTGCATCAGGTCCAGAATTCGATGGGGGGATTCGTAGAACACCAGAGTGGCAGTCTGTTCACGCAATTCCGCGAGCGCTGAACGTCTACCCGCCCGTTTAGCCGGCAAAAAACCTGCGAAAAGAAAACGATCCGTCGGTAAACCTGCCGCCGACAATGCCGCAACCAGTGCACACGGACCGGGGATAGGGGAAACCGGAAAGCCCGCCTTTCTGGCTTCACGTACCAGGATGTACCCGGGATCGGAGATCAACGGGGTGCCGGCATCGGAAATCAGCGCCACTTGCTGCCCTTCAGCAAGGGCAGAGAGGATTCTGCCAACGCGATCCCTCTCATTATGATCGTGTAGCGCCAGCAAGGGCTTGCTCAGGCCCAGGTGCTGTAACAGGCGCGAGCTGTGACGGGTATCCTCCGCAGCGACCAGATCCGCCGCAGCGAGCACCTGCCGGGCACGATCAGAAAGATCGGCCAGATTACCGATGGGCGTGGCAACAATTGAAAGCCGGCCACCGACAACGCTTGCTACAGAACTGGACATAATAAACTCCACTGAAGTGAACCGCGGCGCCGCCATTTCCGGCCCATGACTGTCCCGTCATGTGAAATACGCCGGGAGCTGGTAAACTTGCCAGCTAAAACGCGGCACCACAAGCCCAACGATTCAGAGAGTACCGAGCCCGCCATGACAAATCGCTTCCGTCACAGCCCAATTCTGGCCCTGATCACCCTCGTTCTGTTCTATCTGGGCGGCTGCGCCACCGTCAATCTCGATGAACATATGGCACAAAGCCCGGAGCAGGCACTGTCACTGGCCAGCGATGAACGTGATCCGGTGGTTGGCCAACGCTATCTATTAAGGGTGGCCAGCCGATTCCAGGATCAAGGCCGCCACGAAGATGCCCGAGTCATTCTCCAGGCCCCTGCTCTGGAAAATGCTCCGGAGGACATCGCCAGACAACGCTTACTATTGTCCATGGCCAGTGCCAGCGAGTTACAGGACGGCCAATGGGCTGAGCAACTCGCCACAGATAGCACCCCAGAAAGCTTTCTTGCCTACCCCGCGGAGTTAATGTCCCGGGCAGCCATGCTGCAGGCCCGGACCTATGAGCTGGCCGGACAACCTTTGGACGGGGCACTGACGTTGATCCTGCTCAGTCAGACCGACTCCAGCACTTCCCCGCAGGAGGTGCATAATCGCATTTGGCAATTGCTCAAGCCCATCAATCGCTCAACCCTGCAATCCGCCTCCAACAACGCTCTCGGATTCGAGGTTCAAGGCTGGCTTGAGCTCGCCCTGCGCCTACGCACCAAAGGGGCCAGCCTGGATGATCAGGGGCGTCTGATCCGGCAATGGCAGAATAACTGGCCGGGACACCCCGCAGCACAGGTACTCCCCATGGATCTCGCCCTGCTGGCTGAACTAGCAGCAAGCCGGCCGGAGAAACTGGCATTGGCGGTTCCACTTCAAGGTGCCCTCGCCAGTGCCGGCAAAGCGATTCGCGACGGTTTCCTGGCCGCCTATTATCAGGATGAAACCACTGACCGCAGCAAAACCGATATTCGGGTCATCGACACCTCCACCGGCTCTTTTTCCGAGCTCTACGAGGAACTCTCCAATAACGACATTGATTTGATTGTTGGCCCACTGGACAAGGAAGCACTGTCCCAGCTCGCTAACATGAACACGCTGCCGGTTCCGGCACTGGGCCTGAACTACCTTGGCCCGGATGCCCGCATTCCGGACGGCCTTTATCAGTTCGGGCTATCTGCCGAAGATGAGGCACGACAGATCGCCGACAGGCTCGATGCCGAGAACATCGAGCAGGTTCTCGTACTGATTCCCCACGGCGAATGGGGAGACCGGGTTGAAACCGCCCTGCAAACGAGGATGGACCAGCTCGGGTTGCGAGCGCTCGACGTCGAGCGCTTTTTCCCGGAAGACAACCTGCGCTCAGTGACAGCTGACCTGCTGGGCATTACCGCCTCCCGCCAGCGCGCCATTCAGGTGGAGCGAACAATTGGCCTGAATGTGGAATTTGAACCCCGCCGCCGCCAGGATGCCGAGGGCATCGTGCTGGTTGCCGCACCCACGGTTGCCCGCCAGTTCAAGCCACTGTTCGCCTTCTATTATGGCGGCGATCTGCCGGTATACTCACCTTCCATCGTGTACGAGGGTACGCCGAATCCGGGCCGGGACCGAGATATTGACCGAGTTTTCTTTACGGACATCCCCTGGGTATTGGCCGAGACGAATCCCCTGCGGGAAGAATCACGCCAGTATCTGAGTGGCACCACCGGGCAACTGGGGCGCCTTTTCGCCATGGGCGCCGACGCCTGGCAACTGAGCAAGCGCTTGCCACTTCTACGCCAGGTTGAAGATGCCGCCATTGAAGGACAAACCGGCATTCTGACCATGGATCCTGACGGCAGCATTCATCGCGAACAACGCTGGGCACAATTCCAGGGGGGAACACCCAAACTGCTTTCTCCGACCGCTCCCCGGGAAGGTGAACCCGCCCCGACTGCAAACAACTGATAACCGATGGCCAGGGAAGGCTCCAGAAAACTCGGACAGCATTACGAAGGTGTCGCCGCGCGGTATCTGGAAAGCAAAGGCATCCGGATTATTGAGCGGAACGTGCACAATCGTGGCGGCGAGATCGATCTTATTGGAATGGATGCCGAAGCACTGGTGTTCTTTGAAGTTCGCTTCCGCGCTGATGGTGCGCTGGTGGACCCGATAAGCTCGGTGTCCGCGGTGAAGCAGCAACGCTTGGTGCGTGCAGCCTCATTCTACCTGCACCGCCACGGACTCTGGGACCGGGTCAGCCGGATCGATGTTATCGGCATCACACCAGGCCAGTCCAGCAAGTACCGTATACAATGGATCAAAAACGCAATTCAGGCAGACTGACCAGAAACCATGACCGACACCGAACAGAGAATCAACCAGTGGTTCGCCAGCCATATGGAGCACACAGCGCAGGCGGCAAGCACCGCTGGTCCCGCCATTGAGCAGGTAGCGCAGGCATTTGTTGACGCCCTGCTCCAGGATGGCAAGATCATCACCTGCGCCAATGGCAACGCCAATGTACTGGCCCAGTATTTCTGCACGGCATTGTTGTCCCGCTTTGACCAGGACCGCCCGGCCCTACCGGCAATCAACCTTGGGGCAGACGCCACCACCTATTCCGCTATCTGCCGTGACAATCGATTCAACGACACCTTCTCCCGTCAGGTCAGAGCCATAGGCAAACCCGGCGACCTTCTGTTTGTGATCGTGGATGATGGCCACAAGGCAAACCTGATCCAGGCCATCCAAGCGGCCCACGACCGGGAAATGAGGATTGTGGTACTGAGCGCCAGGGAAAAATCCGACATCACCTCCCTGATGCACCCTGAAGACCATGAAATCGCACTTAACGATTTGCCGCCAAGCGAGGCCACGCCCTTGCTGCTGGTCATCATCAACGCCTTCTGCGACCTGATTGACCACAAGCTTTTCGGAGGCTAATAAAAAAGCCGGCATCGCCGGCTTTTTTATTACTTGACCACTTTCAGGGTTGGCCTGCCATTCGGGCGGTCTTCCGCTCGCCGTGACGACTTGGGCTCACCTCCACCCTCCGGATCGGGAGAGCCTGGCTCACTGCCAAACACCATGCCCTCGCCGTTCTCCTTGGCATAGATGGCCATAACCGCTTGCAACGGTATGAAAACCTGCATCGGCACACCACCGAAACGAGCACTGAATTCCAGCGCACCATTGCCAATCACCAGTCCGCGCACGGCGCCGGGGCTGATATTGAGCACAATCTGGCCGTTGGCAACGTGCTCGGTAGGCACCTGAACACCCTGAATGCCGGCATCCACCACGATATACGGGGTACAGTCGTTATCTAGGATCCATTCGTTCAACGCACGGACCAGATAGGGACGACTGGATGTCATGGCGATAGTCATGTCAGACACTGCTTAACTCCTGCCCTGAAATACGGGCGCTGACAATCAGCTGCGAATATCTTCTTCCAGATCCGAAAGGCTTGCCTTGAAGCCTTCTCTGGCAAAGATGCTCTCCATGTACTTCTGCAAAGGCTTGGCCTGCTTTTCATTCAGCTCAATACCCAGAGCCGGCAAACGCCACAGGATCGGCGCAATACAACAGTCCACGATGGTGAACTCTTCCGACAGGAAGAACGGCATTTCGGCAAACAAAGGTGCCGTGGCCAGAAGGCTTTCCTTGAGTTCCTTGCGAGCGGCATCGCTGGCCTTGGCCCCCGGCTGCGCCAGGATCTGATCAACCAGTCCGCACCAGTCTTTCTGGATCCGGTGAATCATCAGGCGGCTATTAGCCCGGGCAACGGGGTAAACCGGCAGCAGCGGCGGATGAGGAAAACGCTCATCCAGATACTCCATCATGATGTTGGGCTCGTACAGAACCAGGTCCCGATCTACCAGGGTTGGCAGGGCGTTGTACGGATTCATATCCGCCAGTTCCGCCGGCGGGTTGTCCGGATCCACATCCACGATATCAACAGTGACACCTTTCTCTGCCAGGACAATACGCACCCGATGACTGTAGTGGCTTGCGGGATCCGAGAAAAAAGTCATTGATGACCGCTTGGTCACAACGCCCATATAGCTACCTCACGATTCTAAAAATCGAAACAATGCAAAACGCAAAAATCCAGCGAGCCTTAAAGACTCGCTGGAATCAAGGACACGGGATTATACCCTAAATCTTAGTGTACGTCTTTCCAGTACTCGCGGTTGAGCAGGTACGCGAAGACAAAGAAGATCGCCACAAAGATCAGCACGAAGATACCGAGACGCTCGCGCTCCACCTTGACCGGATCACCCATGTAGGACATGAAATTGGTCAGATCCCACATGGCCCGATCAAACTCCGCACCGGACATTGAGCCTTCGATTGCGTAATCCGGGCAAGCGTCTGCGTTATTGACGTTACCACTCAACGGCTCGACAGATGCCCCGACACCAATGTTCGGCTTGACGGCGCACAGGCCTTGCATCTCGACCAGAACGTGAGGCATACCAACGTTATCGAACACCACGTTGTTTACGCCCAGTGGCCGGGAATCGTCCTTGTAGAAGCCCCGCAGGTATGAATATACCCAGGACTCACCACGCAGACGGGTTTCCAGCGTAAGATCGGGTGGCGGCGCACCGAACCAGCCGGCCGCCATATCCTTGTTCATGGAGTTCTTCATGAGCTCACCGATCTTGGCACCAGTAAAGATCAGGTTTTCCTCGTAAAGCTCGACAGGGATCTCCAGATCATCCGAAACACGCTTGTAGCGAGCATACTCCATGGAGTGACACCCCATGCAGTAGTTGGTAAACAAGGCAGCACCGCGCTGCAGCGACGCCTTGTCCGTATGATCCGGCTCCATATGATCAAGAGGAACCGCGGCACCAGCCGCCAGGCCAAGCGCTGGCAGGAGTGCGATGAAAAGACCAACAATCAGCTTTTTCATTATCCTGTCACCCTCTCTGGAACTGGCTTGGTGTTCTCCATGCGCGTGTAGAACGGCATCAGAATGAAGTAGAGGAAGTACAACACTGTCAGAATCTGAGCGACAGTCGTGCGACCTTCTGTTGCGGGAACCAGTCCAAGGTAGCCAAGGATTACGAAGCTCACCGCAAAGATTGCCAGGGCAATCTTGCTCAACCAGCCCTTGTAGCGGATTGAGCGGACAGGACTTCTGTCAAGCCACGGCAACACGAACAGAATCGCAATCGCACCACCCATGACCACAACACCCCAGAACTTCGCCGGCAGCCCCATAAAGTCTACCGTCACCGCCCGCAACATCGCGTAAAACGGCGTGAAGTACCAGACAGGCGCAATGTGCGCTGGCGTCTTCAGGGCGTTGGCCGGTTCAAAGTTCGGCTTTTCCAGGAACAGACCGCCCATCTCCGGGAAGAAGAAGACAACGATGAAGAAGATGAAGAAAAACACACCCACGCCCAGCAGATCGTGAACGGTGTAATACGGGTGGAACGGAATACCGTCTTTCGGAATACCGTTTTCATCCTTGTTCTTCTTGATGTCGATGCCGTCGGGGTTGTTAGAACCCACTTCGTGCAGCGCCAGGATGTGAAGAACAACCAGACCCAGCAGAACGATTGGCAGAGCAACCACGTGCAGGGCAAAGAAACGGTTCAGCGTGATACCGGAGATCAGATAGTCACCGCGAATCCACAGAGACAGATCTTCACCGATGACCGGAATCGCACCAAACAGGTTAACGATTACCTGGGCACCCCAGTATGACATCTGGCCCCAGGGCAGCAGGTAGCCCATGAAGGCTTCTGCCATCAGCACCAGGTAGATCAGCATACCGAAAATCCAGATCAATTCCCGCGGCTTCTGATAGGAACCGTACATGAGACCACGGAACATGTGCAGATACACCACAACGAAGAACGCAGATGCGCCGGTCGAGTGCAGGTATCGCAGCAGCCAACCCCACTCCACATCACGCATGATGTATTCCACCGAGGCAAACGCCCCCTCGGCAGACGGGTTGTAGCTCATAGTCAGCCAGATACCGGTCACTAGCTGGTTGACCAGCACCAGCATTGCCAGTGAACCGAAGAAATACCAGACGTTAAAGTTCTTCGGCGCGTAATACTTGGCCAGGTGCTTGTTCCAGGCCTCAACGATTGGCAGACGCTCGTCTACCCAGTTAATCAGCTTTTGCATCACGCGGCCTCCGGATCAAGACCAATGGTCATGGTCACATCATCGTCAAACCGGTACGGCGGAACCTCAAGGTTCAGCGGCGCGGGTTGAGCCTCATAAACCCGACCGGCCATGTCATAGCGGGAACCGTGACACGGGCAGAACAACCCACCAAGCCAGTTTTCACCCAGATCAGCCGGCGCAACCTCTGGCCGGTAGGAGGGCACGCAGCCCAGATGGGTACAGAGCCCCACATAGACACCGAACTCTGGCTTGATCGCGCGCAAGGGCCCCTGGATATACGAAGGCTGCTGAGGCGCCTCCGACATCGGGTCCTTCACTGCGTCATTAAGCTTCTCGATATTCGCCAGCATTTCTTCCGTTCTGCGGATAATCCAAACAGGCTTACCTCGCCACTCAACGGTGATTTGCTGACCCGGTTCGATTTTGCTGATATTGACGGTTACCGGTGCACCGGCCGCTTCCGCTTTCGCACTGGGGTTCCAGGACGCTACGAAAGGAACGGCTGCACCGACGACGCCGACACCACCTACCACGGACGTAGCACCGATCAGAAACCGGCGCCGGCCTTGGCTCACGTCGCCATTACTCATTATGGTTTTCTCCCATCAGGCGAGGCACAGACGCGGAAAAACCGGCACTGCGCTTCGAAAAGGACTTCACAACCCAAAAATATAAGCGCTGAAATGGTAATGAAATTACCCCCCGCTTACAAGCCGGAAAGGTCGGCAGGCGAGCCTATCCCTGCGCCAGATCAAAAATATTTCCGGAGTACAGATATAAAAAAACCCGGCCACAAGACCGGGTTTTTCCAAATCGACTGAACGTCGATTAACGCTTGGAGTACTGCGGACGCTTACGCGCTTTGCGCAGACCCACTTTCTTACGCTCAACCTTACGGGCATCACGGGTTACGTAACCCGCTTTGCGCAGTGCCGGACGCAGAGTTTCGTCGTAGTCCATCAGAGCGCGAGTCAGACCGTGGCGAATGGCGCCAGCCTGGCCACTGATGCCGCCACCCTTTACGGTAATGGCGATATCGAAACGATCTTCGGATTCGGCAACCACCAGCGGCTGACGAACAATCATGCGCAGGGTTTCACGACCGAAGAAATCTTCGATAGTGCGACCGTTGATGGAGATGTTACCGCTACCCGGCTTGATAAAGACGCGAGCCGTGGATGATTTGCGGCGACCAGTACCGTAATTTTGTGCTACAGACATATTCGCCTTCCGTTAGATGTCGAGTTCTTTGGGCTGCTGGGCGGCATGAGCATGCTCAGCGCCTGCGTACACTTTCAGCTTCTTGAACATGGCGCGGCCAAGCGGGCCCTTCGGAAGCATGCCTTTTACGGCCTTCTGAATGACTTGCTCGGGAGCCTTGTCAACCAGCTTCTCGAAATTGATGGATTTGATTCCACCCGGAAAGCCGGTATGGCTGTAATACATTTTAGCCGATGCCTTTTTGCCGGTAACCTTCACCTGGCTGGCATTGATAACAATGATGTAGTCGCCAGTGTCCACGTGAGGGGTATACTCAGGCTTATGCTTGCCCCGCAGACGAAGGGCGATTTCGGTTGACAGACGACCCAGCGTCTTGCCGGCTGCGTCTACAACGTACCAGTCACGTTTTACTGTTTCTGGTTTCGCACTCAGAGTCTTCATTGATTCCGCCTTGAACGCTATATAAGAAACGTTAAAAACCACCACCGGTACATGCAAGGCATCCGGAGGAGGTTCATACCTGTATGTTGCGCTGCCATCATTCGGGGCTGAGATAATGACATCGCCTTGAAAAGCCAGGGCGCGAAGTATACTCGAACCCCTGGTGAATGCCAACCCCGACCTATGCTGTTTCGTTAATCCCCTATGGGCGTGGAACCAGAGTTAGCGGATCTTTCCGGTAGAGCTTCGCGGTGTTGGCCAACAGTATTTCAGCCAGCGACTCCCGGGGCTCACTCCGCAGTTCCGCCAGGGCCTCAAAAATCTCCGGCAAGTGGATAGGCGAGTTCTGCCCTTTTGCCACTCCGGCCGGCGCCATATCCGGCGCATCGGTTTCCAGAACCAGCGCATCCGCCGGTAACCGGGCAATGGTATCCCGGGTTTTCCGGGCCCGATCGTGGGTAATCACGCCACCCACGCCAATGTAACAACCCAGATCAACCAGCTTTTGCGCCTGCTGATAACTGCCCGAGAAGCCGTGAACCAATGCCCGCCCGTTCCATCCGGCGCGTTTCAGACTACTGTACACCAGATCATGGCTCTTGACGGAGTGAATCACCAGCGCCAGACCGAGCCGCTGGGCAATATCAATCTGGGCCTCGAACCAGGGTTCCTGCTCAGACAGATCGCCTTTGAGGGCATCCAGACCACACTCTCCAAGGCCAACACAGGCCTGGGGCGCGGAAGACAGCAACCTTTCAAGCTCGGCCAGATCGTCAGCGCCGTGCTCCTGAATAAACCAGGGGTGAATCCCCAGACAGTACCAGAGACCCTTCTCTGCATCTGCCATGCTCGCCACACGCTGCCAGTCCTGCCGCCGGACCCCCGGAATCGCGATCGCGCAAACTCCAAGGCTGGCCGCCTGCGCCAACACCGTCTCCCGATGCCCGTCAAAAAACGGGAAATCAAAATGGCAATGGGCGTCTACCAACTGCATGGCGGCCTCCTCCCGGAAGCGAATCAGTGCTCCCGGGTCTTGTGGAACTGGATATCCGGATAACGCTCCTGAGCAAGATTCAGGTTCACCATGGTCGGCGCGATGTACGCAAGGCGATCTGCGCCATCCAGTGCGACGTTGTCCTGATTCTTACGCTGGAATTCGTCCAGTTTACGCTCATCGGAACAGGTTACCCAACGGGCAGTTGCCACGTTGATGGGCTCGTAAACCGCTTCCACCTTGTATTCACTTTTCAGGCGGGCGACAACTACATCAAACTGCAGCACACCCACCGCCCCGACGATCAGATCGTTGTTCTTCAGCGGACGGAAGACCTGAACTGCACCCTCCTCGGAAAGCTGGATCAGGCCCTTCTGTAATTGCTTGGCTTTCAGCGGATCTTTCAATCGAATGCGCCGGAACAGCTCAGGGGCGAAGTTCGGGATACCGGTAAACTTCATGTCCTCGCCCGCCGTAAAGGTATCACCCAACTGAATGGTGCCGTGGTTATGCAGGCCAATGATGTCACCTGCAAAAGCTTCTTCCGCATGCTCACGGTCACCAGCCATGAACGTGAGCGCATCGGAGAACCGAACATCTTTACCGATACGGACGTGCCGGGCCTTCATGCCTTGATTGTAGCTACCTGACACGATCCTCAGGAAAGCGATACGGTCCCGGTGCTGTGGATCCATGTTTGCCTGAATCTTGAAGACAAAGCCGGAAAAGCCATCCTCGGTCGGGGTCACCTGGCGCACATCCGTGGCCCGGGGCTGAGGAGCCGGCGCCCAATCCACCAGACCATCAAGCATGTGATCAACACCGAAGTTGCCAAGCGCTGTTCCGAAAAACACCGGGGTCAGCTCACCAGCCAGGAAAGCCTCCTGGTCAAATTCGTGGGAAGCCCCTTTGACCAACTCGATCTCATCACGAAGATCGGAAGCGTAATTGCCGATGGCGTCATCCAGCTCCGGGTTGTCCAGACCTTTGACTACACGTTTTTCCTGAATGGTATGCCCCTGGCCTGACTGATAGAGAATCACTTCATCCCGCAGCAGGTGGTAAACACCCTTGAACCCCTTGCCCATACCAATGGGCCAGGTAATCGGCGCACAGGCAATCTTCAGTACGTCTTCCACTTCGTCCATCAACTCGATGGGGTCCCTGGTATCCCGGTCCAGCTTGTTCATAAAGGTAAGGATCGGGGTGTCACGCAGGCGGGTCACCTCCATCAGCTTGATAGTGCGCTCCTCGACCCCTTTGGCACTGTCAATCACCATCAGGCAGGAGTCGACGGCGGTCAGTGTCCGGTAGGTATCCTCGGAGAAGTCTTCGTGACCCGGTGTATCCAGCAGGTTGACCAGCTTTCCACCATAGGGAAATTGCATCACCGACGTGGTGACGGAAATACCCCGTTCTTTTTCCATCTCCATCCAGTCAGACTTGGCGTGCTGTCCGGATTTTTTGCCCTTGACGGTTCCCGCCTTCTGCAGGGCCTGGCCGAACAACAGCACCTTCTCTGTAATGGTGGTCTTACCGGCATCCGGGTGCGAGATGATCGCAAAGGTGCGGCGCTTGGCCACTTCCTGGGAAAGGTTAGGCATAAACTCTGGTGACCTGAATCGAGATGGATGAAAGCCGAGCATTATACGGCCTATACCGTCCTCAGGTGAACCGCAGCGCCATGACCAGCGCATCTTCCCGTCCAGCACCATCGGGATAATAGCCGGCCCTTCTGCCGATTTCAGAGAAACCCTCACTCAGATAGAGCTGGGTGGCGGCATCATTGCTAACCCGCACTTCAAGAATCAGTTGTTCCATGCCATCCGACACCGCGACAGCGATCAGATGCCGTAGTAACCAGCGCCCGACACCCTGACCACGCACACGGGGACTGACGCAGATATTCAGCAGATGGGCTTCGTCGACCATATAGGCCACAACCGCATAGCCAATCAGCTCATCGCCACGCTCAGCGGCCCAGAGCCTGTAATTCGGCTTAAAACAGTCAAGAAAAGTCGATTTCGGCCACGGATCGGAGTGTCCCTGACACTCCAGCTCCATGACCGACGTCAGGTCAGCCTCGACCAGAGGGCGTACCCGGACATCCTGGTTGTGCACGTCGAGAAAAGGCTGTGATGCTTTCATCGGCCAGGTACGAGAACCCGAATCGATTGCCAGAGCAGTCGCTTCTGGGAGGGGTCTGATGCCAGTGATGCGAGCGTGCCGGAAAACGCAATCTCCGGCACCCGCCCCAGGCCACGCTCGATCAACCGTGCCTGAGTTTCGTCGCCAAGCCCCAGCGTTATTAGCGTTTCTGTCGGGGCGTCGCCAGCAAAAGCAGAGGCTATGACTGAGACAAGATCGCTTTCACTGTTGAGCGTCACTTTCAGGTTATTGAACAAGGGCCAGCGCACTACTCTGCATTGAGACACCCCGGTCTCTCCAATGCTTCGCAATATGTTACGAGCCAGATTTTCCTGCAAGGCAAAACTGGCGTCCTCTGCAATATGGCACAAGAGCATGACCCGGGAGCCTTTCCAGGCAGTCAGACACACCCGGTGCACGGGCTCCGGCCGTTGCACTTCTACTGGTTCCGAGGCCGGCAGGGAAGCCTCTGGCTCCGTTTCTGGAGTTTCAGACCGAGGCTCGGTGGCCGGTGGAGCTTTCACTGGGTCCGCGGCCTGTTGCCCAGCGCTGTCCGCCTTCTGCGCCGATTCAGACTTGTTGCCCATCAGGCTCTGGAGCTGAGCAATGCGCTCCCGCCCCTGGTCCCCTGACAGCGGCTCAGATTTACGCCCAACCTGAGGCACCCTCGACGCGGGCTGGAATTGCGGCTCGTCCTCCACTCCGAAATCAAAGTCGGGGCTTGGCGCCGCGCCAGGCAAACTCTCGCGGGCATACCACATCCGAATGCCTGCCGCCGCCAGATAGAACTGCCGCTCCGCCTCATTCCCTATCACGAATCCCTCCATGGCAATCCTTCGGGCGCTTTATACATCAGCCACCTGGGGATGCTGGCGAATACCGCCACTGGAAATCAGGTTCAGAGCCTCAATATATGCCTTGGCCGACGCAATAATGATGTCGGTATCCGATCCAACGCCGTTCACAATACGGCCGCCCCGCTCGAGACGAACGGTGACTTCCCCCTGAGCATCAGTGCCGCTGGTAATATTGTTGACCGAGTACAGCTGCAGGTTACACCCGGAATCCACCAGAGATTCAATGGCCTTGAAAGTTGCGTCTACAGGACCGCTGCCCTCAGCCTCTACCGTGTGTTCCTTACCGTCCACGGTCATGGTCAGATGCGCCTTGGGCACAACGCCGGTTTCAGAACAGACCTGCATGCAGACCAGACCGAAGCGGCCTTCTTCTTCCTTTTGCTTGGTATCGCTGGCAATCGCCTGCAGATCCTCATCAAAGATCTCATGTTTGAGGTCGGCCAGCGCCTTGAAGCGCGTGAAAGCCTCATTCAGCTCCCCTTCGGTTTCAAACTGGATACCGAGCTCCAGCAGTCTCGTACGGAAGGCATTGCGGCCGGAATGCTTACCTAAAACCAGGCTATTGGTATGCCAGCCTACGTCCTGTGCCCGCATGATCTCGTAGGTTTCGCGATGTTTGAGCACGCCATCCTGATGGATGCCGGACTCATGGGCAAAAGCATTGGCACCGACGATCGCCTTGTTGGGTTGAACAGGAAACCCGGTAATGGTGGACACCAGACGTGATGCCGGGACGATATGCTGGGTGTCTATGCGGGTATCAATATTGAAGAGATCCTGGCGGGTACGAACCGCCATGACTATTTCTTCCAGCGCTGCGTTACCTGCCCGTTCGCCCAGACCATTGATAGTACATTCGACCTGACGGGCACCGTGGGTAACCGCAGCCAGCGAGTTGGCTACCGCAAGCCCCAGGTCGTTATGGCAATGGACTGAAAAAACAGCCTTGTCGGCATTCGGGATACGGTTCAGTAACTGACGGATGGTCTCACCAAACTGTTCAGGAATGGCATAGCCCACGGTATCAGGGATGTTGATGGTACGGGCGCCGGCATCGATAGCGGCTTCAATGATGCGACAAAGAAAATCCAGCTCTGACCGCCCGGCGTCTTCACAGGAGAACTCGACGTCATCAACGTGGCTACGCGCCCGCTTGACAGCGCGCACGGCTTGCTCGACCACCTCATCTGGCTCCATCTGAAGTTTATGCTTCATATGGATGGGCGAGGTGGCAATAAAGGTATGGATACGGGAGCGCTCGGCAGGGCGGATCGCTTCAGCGGCCCTGTCGATATCCTTGTCCAACGCACGAGCCAGACTGCAGACAGTGGATTCTTTGATGTTCTCGGCAATAGCCTTGACTGCATCAAAGTCGCCCTGGCTGGCAATGGCAAACCCCGCCTCGATAACGTCTACGCGAAGCTTCTCGAGCGCCTTGGCAATGCGGAGTTTTTCCGCCTTGTTCATGGTGGCGCCCGGACTTTGCTCGCCATCACGCAGAGTGGTATCAAAAATGACCAGGTGTTCACTAGCGGCCATTGCTGGGCTCCCATCAGAAACGTTGCTTTGATTTTCGGTGAAGTATATCACTTCTCCGGAACCAGAAATAAAAAACCCCCGGCAGCGAAGCTGTCGGGGGTTTTTAGGCATTAGGCGCCTGACGATGACCTACTCTCACATGGGCAACGCCACACTACCATCGGCGCAGGTCTGTTTCACTTCTGAGTTCGGGATGGGATCAGGTGGTTCCAGACCGCTATGGTCGTCAGGCAAAACGGTTGATCACTGGGGGACGAGAAGGAACTGAGTGATGTTGATTTCGTTGCGTCATCCGCAATTGTCTTGGGTGTTATATAGTCAAGCCGCACGAGCAATTAGTACCGGTTAGCTCAACGCCTCGCAGCGCTTACACACCCGGCCTATCAACGTCCTGGTCTTGAACGGCTCTTCAGGAGGCTCGAGGCCTCGGGGAGATCTCATCTTGGAAGGGGCTTCCCGCTTAGATGCTTTCAG